>DASPRB010000183.1:0-5833 GCA_035624675.1 Burkholderiales bacterium | reverse complement strand
CGACACCATGTTCAGCCTCAAGGAGCCGAAGACCGGCACCGACGGCACCATGTCCTGGACGGTGGACGTGCTCAACCCGAGGACCGGCGACGACTTCGTGCTGGGGCTGAAGGAGATCACGCTGCCCGACGGCCACACGCGGCCCTACTCGATGTGGCTCTCGGGCGAGTATCCGCGCTGCCTGGACGGCCTGTGCAAGGTGCTGTCGCTCGACATGCGCGTGCTCGATCCGGCCTGGATCGGCATGAAGCTGAGGAAGCTGCTCGACTTCCCCGAGCCGCTGGGCGACTTCATGGCCTTCGTTCCAGGGAGCCCGAAGCAGCAGACCTTCCCGTCGACCATCTCCTACCTCGCGCGCCTCATCCTGCACCGCTACGCGATGCTCGGCATCCTGGACGACAACGGCGTCCCGAAGCAGCAGATGGGAATCCTCGAGGAGCCCGAGAACAAGGGCCGTACGCCCGTCATGCAGGGCGGGCGCTGCCCCGAGTGCGGCAACAACACCATGATCCGCAAGGACGGCTGCGACTACTGCACCGCCTGCGGCTACGTGGGGGTGTGCGGCTAGAGGAAGCTCTTCACCCAGAGCAGCCCGGCGATCGACTTCGCGTCGGTGATGCGCCCGTCGCGCACCATGGCGATCGCTTCGACGAGCGGCAGTTCCAGGACCTCGAGGAACTCGCCGTCGTCGAGCCTGGCTTCCTGCTTGGTCAGTCCTTTGGCGAGGAACAGCTCGATCGCCTCGTCGGTATAGCCGACCGACGGGTGCAGGACGCCCAGGCGCCGCCAGTCGGCGGCGACGTAGCCGGTCTCCTCTAGCAGCTCGCGCTTGGCGGTCTCCAGGTGCGGCTCGCCGGGCTCGAGCTTGCCGGCCGGCAGCTCGATGAAGTCGCGCCCGTGTGGGTAGCGGAACTGGCGCTCGAGCAGGACGCGCCCATCGTCGAACAGCGCCACCATCACCACCGCCCCCGGATGGCGCACGTACTCGCGCACCGACCGGCTGCCGTCCGGCAGGCGCACGACGTCGCGCCGCACGCGCAGCAGCTTGCCGGAGAAGACTTCCTCGCCGGAGACGAAGTGCTCGCTCAGGTCCTTGTTCGCCACCGGCGCGCTACAGGCCCATGATGGCGCTCATGCACAGCGCCATCAGCTTCTGCGGCAGGATCCCCAGGCCGAGCACCGCCAGGCCGTTCACCGACAGCAGCACGCGCATGTCGAGCGTGCCGCCCACGGGCCGCACCAGCTTGGGCTCGTCGAAGTACATCAGCTTCACGATGCGCAGGTAATAGAACGCGCCGATCACCGACAGCAGCACCGCCACCACGGCGAGCCATATCTGCCCCGCGTTGACCGCCGCCGACAGCACGGCGAGCTTGGCGTAGAAGCCCGCGGTCGGCGGGATGCCGGCGAGCGAGAACATGAGCACCAGCATGATGAAGGCATACCAGGGGCTGCGCCGGTTCAGGCCCTTCAGGTCCTCGAGCGTCTCGCACTCGACGCCCGCGCGCGACAGGAAGATCAGCATGCCGAAGGCACCGAGCGACATGAGCACGTAGACGAGCGTGTAGAACATGGCCGCGCTGTAGGCGTCGGGCGCGTTCAATCGGTTGCCGCCGACCACCCCGGCGAGCAAACCGAGCAGCATGAAGCCCATGTGCGCGATCGTCGAATAGGCGAGCATGCGCTTGACGTTCGACTGCGCGATCGCAGTGATGTTGCCGAGCGCCATCGAGGCGATCGCCAGGATCACCAGCATCTGCTGCCAGTCGATCGCCAGGTCGAGCAGCCCGTTTACCAGCAGGCGGATCGCCATGGCGAAGGCGGCCAGCTTGGGCGCCGTGCCGATCACCAGTGTGACGGCAGTCGGCGCGCCCTGGTACACGTCCGGAAGCCACATATGGAACGGCACCACGCCGAGCTTGAAGGCGATGCCCGCCACCACGAACACCAGCCCGAATACGAGAAAGCGGTGCGTCGAGGAGCCCTCGAACAGCGCCCCGCTCTTCAATTCGCGCACGTGCCGCGCGACCTCGGTGATGTCGAGGCTGCCGGTGGCGCCGTAGATCATCGACATGCCGTACAGCAGCAGCCCCGAGGCGAGCGCGCCGAGCACGAAGTACTTCATCGCCGCTTCGGTCGACACGGCCGAGTCGCGGTTCAGCGCCACCATTGCGTACAGGCACAGCGACAGCAGCTCGAGGCCGAGGTACAGCGTGATGAAGCTGCCGGCGCTGATCATCACCATGATGCCGAGCAGAGCGAACAGCAGCAGCGTCATGAACTCTCCGCGCAGCAGGCCGCGCTCGAACAGGTATTGGCGCGAATACACGAGCGCCGTCGAGACCGAGATGTAGGCCGCCGTCTTCAGCACGTTCGCCATGATGTCGTCGACGAACAAACCGCCGAACAGGAAGTACTTGTAGGGCTCGTGGGCGCGCGAGCCCCACATCACGAACGCGGTCGCCGCCGCGCAGCCGATCAGCACCAGCTGCGCGATGGCGTAGGTTGCGCCGCGGCGCTCGTCCTTCACGTACAGGTCGGCGATCATCAGCACGCAGGCACCGGCGAGCAGCAGCGCCTCCGGAAGCATCGGCAGGTGGTCTATGAAGGCGATCATCTTCGGCGACATGGGCGATCCGCTCGGTCAGGTCTTCGGCAGCGCGACGTGGCGCAGCAGCTCGCCCACGGAGGCGTGCATCACGTCGGTGAAAGGCAGCGGCCAAAGGCCCATCGCCAGCACCGCGAGCGCGAGCAGGCCCAGGGCGAGCATCTCCCTCGGATTGAGATCGCCCAGCTTGGCCACGTGGTCGTTCGCGACCGGTCCGAAGATCACCCGCTTGTACATCCACAGCGTGTAGGCCGCGCCCCAGATCAGGGTGGAGGCGGCGGCGAAAGCGATCCAGAAGCTCGCCTTCATGGCGCCCATGATGACCATGAACTCGCCGACGAAGCCGCTGGTCGCCGGCAGCCCGCTGTTCGCCATCGCGAACAGCATCATGAGGGTGGCGAATTTCGGCATCGTGTTCACTACCCCGCCGTAGTCCGCGATCTGGCGCGTGTGCATGCGGTCGTACATCACGCCGACGCACAGGAACATCGCCGCCGAGACGAAGCCGTGCGAGATCATCTGCACCAGGCCGCCCTCGACGCCGAGCGAGTTGAAGATGAAGAAGCCGAGCGTGACGAACCCCATGTGCGAGATCGACGAATAGGCGATCAGCTTCTTCATGTCGGTCTGCACCAGCGCCACCAGGCCGATATACACCACGGCGATGAGCGAGAGCGCGATCATCAACCAGGCCAGCTCGCGCGACGCGTCCGGCAGGATGGGCAGGGAGAAGCGCACGAAGCCGTAGGCGCCGAGCTTCAGCATGATCGCGGCCAGCACCACCGAGCCGCCGGTCGGCGCCTCGACGTGCGCGTCCGGCAGCCAGGTGTGCACCGGCCACATCGGCACCTTGACGGCGAAGGCGAGCAGGAAGCCGAAGAACAGCAGCTCCTGGGCGCGCAGCGGCAGCGGCAGCCGGTGCCAGTCGAGGATCGCGAAGCTGCCGCCGGACTTGTTGTACAGGTACAGCACCGAGACGAGCAGCAGCAGCGATCCCGCGAGCGTGTACAGGAAGAACTTGAGCGCCGCATACACCCGGTTCGGACCGCCCCACACGCCGATGATGATGAACATCGGGATGAGCGTTGCCTCGAAGAAGACGTAGAACAGCACCCCGTCCAGCGCGCTGAACACGCCGTTCATCAGCCCCGAGAGCACGAGGAACGAGGCGTAGTACTGCGCCACCCGGTTCTCGATCACCGACCAGCCCGCGATCACGACGAGGATGGTGACGAAGCTGTTCAGCAGCACGAACAGCACGCTGATGCCGTCGACGCCGAGGTGGTAATTGACGTTGAAGCGCTCGATCCAGGGGTGCAGCTCGACGAACTGCATGCCCGCCGAGGCGGCGTCGAAGCCGGTGTACAGCGGGATCGTGACGGCGAAGCCGGCGAGGGCGCCGAGCATCGCCAGGCCGCGCTGCATCGGCGCGTTGCGGTCCCCGCCGGTGGCGAGCACCAGCAGGCCGGCGATGATCGGGACCCAGATGGCGAAAGACAGGAAAGGGATTGCGCCTGGCATCCGGCCGCCGTCAGCTGCGCAGGAACCAGTAGGTGAGAAACACGACGCCGATCAGCATCGCAAACGCGTACTGGTAGATGAGCCCGCTCTGGAACAGGCGCACCACGGAGGCAAACCAGCCGACCGCGCGCGCGGAGCCGTTGACCAGCAGGCCGTCGATCACGCCCTGGTCGCCGCCTTTCCACAGGCCCGCGCCGATCAGGCGCGCGCCGCCGGCGAACAGCCAGGAGTAGAGCTCGTCGAAGCCGTACTTGCGCTCGACGATCGCGTACAGCGGCCCGAAGGCGACCGCGATGCGCTTGGGCAGATCGGTGCGCACCAGGTACAGGTAGCCCGCGAGGGCGGCGCCGGCGAGCCCGAACCAGAACGGCGCGCCGGCCAGGCCGTGCAGCAGGTAGCTCCAGGCGCCGTGATACTCCTCGTGGAAGCGCTGCACGATGCTCGCGCCGAAGTAGTCGCCGAAGGCGAAGGTGCCCGCCCACCAGCCCGCCGCGACCGAGGGAATCGCGAGCAGCACGAGCGGCACGGTGACCACCAGCGGCGACTCGCGCAGGTGCTTGCGCGTGTGCTCGTCCATGCGCGGCTGGCCGTGGAAGGCGTAGAACACCAGACGGAAGGTATACAGCCCGCCGAAGAACACGCCCGCGAGCAGCGCCCAGTAGGCGAAGCCCGCCCCCGGCGTGCTCGAATCGCGCACCGCCTCGAGGATCGCATCCTTGGAGAAGAAGCCCGCGAACGGCGGCAGGCCCGCGTTGGCGAGCGCGCCGATCAGCACGGTCAGGTAGGTGACCGGCATGTAGCGGCGCAATCCGCCCATGCGGCGCATGTCCTGCTCGTGGTGCAGCGCGATGATCACCGAGCCCGCGCCGAGGAACAGCACCGCCTTGAAGAACGCGTGCGTCATGAGGTGGAAGATGGCCACCGAGTACGCCGAGGCGCCCAGCGCCACGGTCATGTAGCCGAGCTGGGACAGCGTCGAATAGGCGACCACGCGCTTGATGTCGTACTGCGTGACCGCGACCACGGCCATGGAGAGCGCCGTGACCGCGCCGATGACGATCACCACGGAAAGCGCGGTCTGCGACAGCTCGAACAGTGGCGACATGCGCGCCACCATGAAGATGCCCGCGGTCACCATGGTCGCCGCGTGGATCAGGGCCGAGATCGGCGTCGGGCCTTCCATCGAGTCCGGCAGCCAGACGTGCAGCGGGAACTGCGCGCTCTTGCCCATCGCGCCCACGAAGAGACAAATGCAGACGACGCTCATCAGCTGCCAGTCGTGCCCCGGAAGCATCTCGATCGTGCGCGCCGCGAGCGCGGGCGCCTGCGTGAACACCGCGCCGTAGTCGAGCGTGCCGAAATTCGCCAGCACCAGGGCGATGCCGAGCAGGAAGCCGAAGTCGCCCACCCGGTTGACGATGAAGGCCTTGAGGTTAGCGTAGATCGCGCTCGGACGCGTGTACCAGAATCCGATCAGCAGGTACGAGACGAGCCCAACCGCTTCCCAGCCGAAGAACAGCTGCAGGAAGTTGTTGCTCATCACCAGCATCAGCATCGAGAAGGTGAACAGCGAGATGTAGGAGAAGAACCTCTGGTAGCCGGGATCGTCCGCCATGTAGCCGATCGTGTAGACGTGCACCATCAGCGAGACGAAGCTCACCACGACCATCATGAGCGCCGACAGCCGGTCGATCTGGAAGCCGA
>DASPRB010000177.1:0-12955 GCA_035624675.1 Burkholderiales bacterium | reverse complement strand
GCCGCCATCGGCGAGCTGCAAGCGCTGGTACGTCGCGCTCCCCGGCGCGCTTTGGCGCGCCGAGCCCGTGTCCTGCTCGCCGATTACGACGAGATCGTTGACGCTGTCGTACGCCATCGAGGTGACTTCGGTGATCTGGAGGCCTTTGCCGTGAAGCGCCGTCCAGACCCGCGTCCCCGGCACCGAGGCGCTGTCGTCCGGGTCGTGCAGCCGGTAGATGCCGCCGTCGTCCACCTCGATGACGTCGCCGTTCGCAGCGAACACCATGTTGCGCGAGTCGGCGTGCGGGCCGGTGCCGCCCGCGCCGGAATCGGTGATCGGCGCCCAGCTCGTCGTGCCGGACGGTGACGTGACGACGCCGCGGAACAGGCGCCCGGTCCAGCCGTGCGCGCCGGCCGCGTTCGGAAAGCCGCTGGGATCGGGCTGCAGATCGCCGCCGACGTAAAGCACGTTCGGGTCGGTGGCCGAGGCGAGGATCGAGAAGTGCGTCTCGCCCTGTCCGCCGGGGTTGATGCCCGCGTCGGTATCGCCCGGCACGGTGAGCTGGGTCCACGAGCCGGGCGTATTGGCGTCGGCGAGCCGGTACACGCGCAGCAGCCGGTTTTTTCCCGTGGCGATGACCGTGTCGTCCTGCGAATGCGCCTTCTTGAGTGCCGCCGAGAGCGTGAGCGTGTTGGTCGCGGTATTGACGCCGGCGATCTTCACGTCCTCGCCGTCTGCGCTGTTATCGCCGCCGATGTGGATGTGATCGTCGTCGCGGTAGAAGCCGTTCGCGTCGTAAACGGACAGCGTCGTCGCGCCCGCGAGGACGTTGCCGCTCAGCGCCGTTTCGGGCACGGCGACCACCCCGGCGTAGACGGGGTTCTGGCCGCTGCCCGAATCGGGGGCCGCGCTCACCGCGAGGCGGATGCGCACTCCGGTCACGTCGATGCCGGCGTCCAGCAGCTTGAACGATACGCCGGAGTCGCTGCTGAAATAGACGCCGTGCACGAAGCCGGGCTGATCGGCGTTCTCCGGCACCGCGACGTAGACGCGCGTCGGATCGCCGGGATCGACCGCGAGGTCCGTGGCCGCGCCCGCGGGCAGTACCGTCTCTTCCTGCTCGAACGTCAAATTGACGGTCAAGCCGCTGCCGCCCCCGGTGTGCGCCGTCGTCGACGCAGGGCTCGTCGGCTCAGCCGTGTACTCGCCCTTGACGGCGATCTGCAGGCCGGTCACTGCACCAGTGCCGTCCACCGCGGTCACGCGCAGCTGCGCGTGGGTCACGGCGGTGCCGCCTGAGACGTCGATCAGATCGCCCTTCGCGTAACCGCTGCCACCCGCCTGCACCGCCGCCGTCGCGACGCGGGTTTCGTCGATGCGTCCGTCGCCGTCGTTGTCGATGCTGTCGGCGGCGAGCGGCTTGTCCGAGAGCTTGTCGAAGGAGTCGCCGCCGTCACTGCTGCGGTACACGCCGCCATCGGTGGTAACCAGGATGACGCTGCCGTTGGCCGCGATGCCGGTCACTTTCAATCCGTTCAGCGCGGCGCGGCCGATCTGCTTCCAGGTATTTCCGCCGTCGGTCGACTTCAGGATGCCGGTCGCCTGCCCGACGCTGCCGAAGCTGCTCACGCCGCCGGTGCCCGCATACAGCACCAGCGCGTCGGACACGTCGCGCGCCATCGCGCCGATCGACAGCGACGGGAACTGGTCGGTCAGCGGCTCCCACAGGCCGGTGGTGATCTCGACCCGACGATTGAGCGCGCGTCCCGCGTCGGTGTCGTTGGTCGCCGTGGGCTGATCTTCGCCATAGCCATTCACCGAGAGCTGCGACTCGGGGATGCCGTGCGCCATCAAGTAGTCGGCGACCGCTTGCGCCCGCTGCACCGAGAGCGTCTGGTTCGACGTCGCATCGCCGACGTTGTCGGTGTGGCCGGCGACGCTGATCGGCAGGTCGGGGTGCGCCTGCAGGAACGGCAGGTAGCGGTCGAGGATCGCCTGCGCGGTCGAGGAGAGCGTAGCGTCGGCGAACTCGAACAGCACCGTGCGGTCGCCATTGCGCCACACACCGCCGTTCGACGAGCCGACGAGGATCGTGCCGTCACCGCTCGTGAGCACTGCCTGGATCGATCCGGCGACGGGCTGGTGCTGGTCCGTCATGCCCGCCACCTGGCCGCCTTGGATCGGACTTGGGCCCTCGGGCGTCCACTGCGGGACCGCAGCCGAAAACGCGGAAGCGCCGCTGAACCCGGTCGCATCGGCCGACGGCGCAGCGAGACTCGCCTGTTCGATGGACGACAGCGCGACGTTCTCTCCGGTGCTCGTCAGCGCGGCGTCGGTCAGCGCGATGGCCGAGGCGCGCGTAGCCACCAGGCGGTCGGTGCCGGCGCCGCCGTCGACGGTGATGGAAAAGCCAGGCGACGGTCCGAGCAGGTCGAGCGTGATGATGTCGTCGCCGTCGCCCGCGTCGATCGTCAGGCTTGCCGAGGGAGCCGCGAATGTCACGCGCTCAAAGCTGCCGTTGTCGGAAGCGACGGTGATGTCTCCGGACTGCTCCTGCCGGACGTGGATCTGGTCGTTGCCTGCCGACGCGGTCACCACGCGGTCCGTCGTGTCGCTGTTGTCGACGATCGGCTCGAGGCCCCGGTACTCGATCGGCTTGCCGTCGAGCACCACGGCTCCCGAGTCCGGGCCGCTCGCGATGAAGTTCGCGGCGGCGAAGCTGCCGCCGTCGATGACGAGCGTATCGAACCCGCCCGTGCCGCCGTCGAGGTGGCCGCTCAGGCTGCCGCCGGGCTCGAGGATGAAGGTGTCGTGATTGTTCGCGCCGCCGAGCAGCGTGCCGACGTCTGAGAAGGCGACGCCGTTCAGCGTGCCGGAGTCGGCGCCTGTGATGCGCCACACGTTGTCTGCGTCGCCGCTCGCCTGCAGCGCGCGCGTGCCCCCGGGCAGCTCGATGATCCAGCTCGCGGCCGTGGGATCGGCGAGCGGCGCGGCCTGCAGCGCGCTCGCGTCGAGGACCGGCGTCGCGTCAGCGAGCGGCGGCGCGCTTTCCTGCTGCTTGTCCTGCGTCAGGTCGAGCGACGCGGCGAGCGCGTCGGCGAGCGAAGGCGAAGCGTCGGCCGACAGCAGCAGCCGCGGCTCGAGGGCTTCGAACAGGATCTTGCGGCGGTAGGGAGGGGCCTCGCGCCGCCGCGCGCGCGGCTTGCCGCGCGCCCGGAACGGATTTTCGAAGGGCGCGTTCATGCGCGTGCCGCCTGGCAAGCGATGAATCGTCTTGCGGTCATGCCTCCCCTCCGAGCCGAGTCCGCAATTCCCGCCGGACACCCCACTCCGGCGTACGCCTTTCGCTCCGCGTGTCCTGCGCGCGTGTATCCGCGCGTCCCCGCACGCGCGAAGCTTGCGCGCAACTTAACTTACTTCGCAAGCTTTGGTAAGCATTTCGCCAAGCTTTCGTAAAGAAAATTTTCGCTGTCTTCAGAGCGACTTGGAGCTGTCATGAGTTGAGATTCCGCTTTAACAATTCGCATGTGCGCGCATGAGTTCGCTTCGGTTCGGACGCGAGATTCGAATCTGCGCTCTGGACACATGGACAAAAACGCGTCCTCGCGGGCGGCGCCACTGCGTGTCCGCTCGCGCAATGGTGATTAACGTCCTGATTCCACGACCGGTTTGTTCGGACTAGCGGCGCTGTGATATGGTCGGACCGAGTCCGCCGCGAGTCGATCCACGCCGGATTCGTCCTGTCACCCCGCGCGGCCAGCGAAACGACGCAGCAACGCACCGTGCTCACCGACCACGACATCTACCTGTTTCGCGAAGGCACGCACGCGCGCCTGTACGAGCACCTCGGCTGCACGCTCGCGCCCGCGGGGCGCAGCGCGCGCTTCGCGCTGTGGGCGCCGAACGCGCGCGCGGTGTCCGTGATCGGCGACTGGAACGGCTGGGATCCGCAGGCCGATCCGCTCGCGCCGCGCTGGGACGCAAGCGGCATCTGGGAAGGCGAAGCTCCGCGGGCGAAGCGCGGCGACGCCTACAAGTACCGCATCGTCGCGAAGGACTCCGGCGCGGTGTTCGAGAAGGCCGATCCGTTCGGCCTGTACTGCGAAGCGCCGCCCGCCACCGGCTCGCGCGCCTGGACGCTCGAGTACGACTGGGGCGACGGCGAGTGGATGGCCGCGCGCCGCGCGGCGAACGCGCTCGACGCGCCGATGGCGATCTACGAGGTGCACGCAGGCTCCTGGCGGCGCGGCGCAGGCGGGCGCCCGCTCGGCTACCGCGAGCTCGCGCACGCGCTCGCCGAGTACGTGAGCGACATGGGCTTCACGCACGTCGAGCTGCTGCCGGTCACCGAGCATCCGTTCTACGGCTCGTGGGGCTACCAGACCACCGGCTACTTCGCGCCGACCGCGCGCTACGGCACGCCGCAGGATTTCATGTACCTGGTCGACCACCTGCACCGCAACGGCATCGGCGTGCTGCTCGACTGGGTGCCGTCGCATTTTCCGACCGACGGCCACGGCCTGGCGTACTTCGACGGCACGCATCTCTACGAGCACGCCGACCCGAAGCAGGGCTTCCACCCGGAGTGGAACTCGAGCATCTTCAATTACGGACGCAACGAAGTGCGCGCCTTCCTGCTCTCCTCGGCACAGTTCTGGCTCGACAAGTACCACGTCGACGGCCTGCGCGTCGACGCGGTCGCCTCGATGCTGTACCTCGACTACGCGCGGAAGGAAGGCGAGTGGATCCCGAACCGCTACGGCGGCAAGGAGAACCTGGAGGCGATCGAGTTCCTGCGCCTGCTGAACGAGGGCGCGTACCGCGACCACCCGGATTGCGTCACGGTGGCCGAGGAGTCGACCGCCTGGCCGATGGTGTCGCGCCCGACCTATGTCGGGGGACTCGGCTTCGGCATGAAGTGGAACATGGGCTGGATGCACGACACGCTCGCGTACATGAAGGAGGACCCGATCCACCGCAAGTACCACCACGACCGGCTCACCTTCTCGCTCCTCTACGCCTTCAACGAGAACTTCGTGCTGCCGCTGTCGCACGACGAGGTGGTGCACGGCAAGGGCTCGCTCATCGGCAAGATGCCCGGCGACGACTGGCAGCAGTTCGCCAACCTGCGGGCGCTGTACGGCTACATGTGGGGCCACCCGGGCAAGAAGCTCCTGTTCATGGGCGGCGAGTTCGGCCAGCGGCGCGAATGGAGCCACGAGGAGGAGCTCGAGTGGTGGGTCACCGGCCTCGCCGAACACGGCGGCCTGCAGCGCTGGCTGCGCGACCTGAACCGCGTCTACCGCGCCGAGCGGGCGCTGCACCAGGTCGACTTCGGCCACGAGGGCTTCGAGTGGATCGCGGTGGATGACGCGCCCTCGAGCGTGCTCGCGTTCCTGCGCAAGCCGCGCGGCGGCGGCGCGCCGCTGCTTGTCGCCTGCAACTTCACGCCGCTGCCGCGCGAGAACTACCGGCTCGGCGTGCCCTCGGGCGGGACCTGGCGCGAGCTGCTCAATAGCGACGCGCGCGAATACGGCGGCTCGGGGTGGGGCAACCTGGGCGGGGTCGCGGCGCAACCCGTCGCCGCGCACGGCCGGCCCTGGTCGCTCGCCGTCACGCTGCCGCCGCTCGGCGTTCTCTACCTGAGGGCCGGGGCGTGATCCTCGCGGCCGACATCGGCGGCACCAAGTCGCTGCTCGCGCTGTTCGAGGGGGCGGCGCCCGCGTTCGAGCTGCGCCTTGCCTCGGCCGAATTCGCCGACTTCGAGTCGCTGCTCGCGCGCTTCCTCGACGAGGCGCGCACCGCGTTCGGCGCCACGCCCGCGATCGAAGCGGCCTGCCTGGGCGTCGCCGGCCCGGTGCGCGGGGGGATCGTGCGCGTGACCAACCTTCCCTGGACGATCGACGCCGCGCGCCTCGCCGGCCGCTTCGCGCTCGGCAGCCTCGAGCTGATGAACGACTTCGCCGCGGCCGCCTGGGGAGTCGGCGCGCTCGCGTCGCAGGATCTCGTCACGCTGCAGGCCGGTGCGCCGCTCGCCGGGGCGCCGCGCGCGGTGCTCGGCGCGGGCACGGGCTTCGGCGTCGCCTACGTGGTGAATGGCGTGCCGGTGCCGGGCGAAGGCGGCCACGGCGGCTTCGCGCCGGCCGGCGTCGAGCAGGAGGCGCTGTGGCGCTTCCTGCACGAGCGGCTCGGGCGCGTGCAGGTCGAGGACGTGGTCTCGGGCCCCGGCCTGGCGCGCATTCACGAGTTCATGACCGGCGAGCGCGTGGCGCCGGAGGACGCGGCGCCGGCGGCGCTCGATCTGTTCGTCACCTGCTTCGGCGCGGCGGCGGGCGACCACGCGCTGAACGTCATGGCGCGCGGCGGGGTGTACGTCTGCGGCGGCATCGCCTCGAAGGTCCTTCCGCGCCTCGCCGCGGGCGGCTTCCTCGCCGCGTTCAACGACAAGGGCGCCTTTGCCGAGCACACGCGCCGGATGCCGGTGCACGTGGTGACCAACGAGCGCGTCGCGCTGCTCGGCGCCGCGGCGGCGGCGGCGCGCGGGGGATAATCCGGCCGTGAGCACTCCGATCAACGCGGTCTGGCCGGGAAGGCCCTACCCGCGCGGCGCGAGCTGGGACGGCGAAGGCGTCAACTTCGCCCTGTTCTCCGAGCACGCTGAGAAAGTGGAGCTCTGCATCTTCGACGCCGAGGGGCGGCGCGAGCTGCAGAGGATCGAGCTGCGCGAGCGCACCGACGACGTCTGGCACTGCTACCTGCCCGAGGCGCGGCCCGGCCTGGTGTACGGCTACCGCGTGCACGGCCCCTACCGGCCCGAGGAGGGCCTGCGCTTCAATCCGAACAAGCTGCTCGTCGACCCGTACGCGCGCGACTTCCTCGGCAGCCTGCGCTGGGCTGACGAGCTCTACGGCTACAGCGTCGGCGATCCGCGCGAGGACCTGTCATTCGACGCGCGCGACAGCGCCGCCTTCATGCCCAAGTGCCGCGTGCTCGAGCCGGCGTTCACCTGGGGCGACGACCGCCGCCCAGACGTCCCCTGGCACGACACCGTGATCTACGAGCTGAACGTGCGCGGCTTCACGATGCGCCACCCGGCGGTGCCCGAATCGCTGCGCGGCACCTACGCCGGCCTCGCCGCGGCGCCGGCGATCGAGCACCTGAAGCGCCTGGGCGTGACCGCGGTCGAGCTGATGCCGGTGCACGCTTTCGTCGACGAGCGGCGCCTGGTCGACATCGGCCTGCGCAACTACTGGGGCTACAACACGCTCGGCTTCTTCGCTCCCGAGAACCGCTACTCGGCCTCGGGCAAGGTGAAGGAGTTCAAGACCATGGTGAAGACGCTGCACTCGGCGGGCATCGAGGTCATCATCGACGTGGTCTACAACCACAGCTGCGAGGGCGACGCGCACGGGCCGACGCTCTCCTTCCGCGGCATAGACAACCTCGCCTACTACCGCCTCGACCCGCAGAACCGCCGCAACTACGTCGACTTCACCGGCTGCGGCCACACGCTGAACCTGGTGCACCCGCGCACGCTGCAGCTGGTGATGGATTCGCTGCGCTACTGGGCCGAGGAGATGCACGTCGACGGATTCCGTTTCGATCTCGCCTCCGCGCTCGCGCGCGAGGACTCGAGCGTCGACCAGCTCGGCGCGTTCTTCGATGTGGTGCGCCAGGACCCGGTCATGAACCGCATCAAGCTGATCGCCGAGCCCTGGGACATCGGCCACGGCGGCTACCAGGTGGGCAATTTCCCGCTCGGCTGGGCCGAGTGGAACGACCGCTACCGCGACGGCATGCGCGCCTACTGGAAGGGCGACGGCGGCGTGATCGGCGAGTTCGCGCGCCGCCTCACGGGCTCCTCCGACCTGTACGGCCGCTCGGGGCGCAGCCCGCACGCGAGCATCAACTTCGTCACCGCGCACGACGGCTTCACGCTCGCCGATCTCGTGTCCTACAACGACAAGCACAACGAGGCGAACGGCGAGGGCAACCGCGACGGCCACAACAACAACCTGTCGTGGAACGGCGGCGTCGAAGGGCCGACGGACGATCCGGACATCCTGCGCCTGCGCGAGCGCCAGGCGCGCAACTTCCTCGCCACGCTGCTGCTCGCGCAGGGCGTGCCGATGCTGCTCGCCGGCGACGAGCTCGGGCGCAGCCAGCAGGGCAACAACAACGCCTACTGCCAGGACAACGAGCTGTCCTGGCTCGACTGGACGCCGAGCGTCGCGAAGTCGGCGCTGCTCGATCTCGTGCGCCGCCTGATCGCGCTGCGGCGCGCGCACCCCGCGTTCCGGCGGCGCGACTTCTTCCAGGGGCGGCCGCTGCACGGCGGCGAGTCGAAGGACATCCTGTGGCTCAAGCCCGACGGCGCCGAGATGAGCCGCGACGAATGGGAGCGCGAGTTCGCGCGCTGCCTGGGCGTGTACCTCGCCGGAGGAGGACTGGACGACGTCGATCGGCGCGGCCGGTCGCTCGCCGACGACGACTTTCTGATGCTGTTCAATCCGCACCACGAGGACACGGCTTTCGTGCTGCCGGTCATCGGCGGCGAGCCCTGGCGCGCACTGCTCGACACCGCGCTCGAGCCCGCGGCGCCCGACTCGCGGCGCCACTATGCCCCGGGCGAGCGCTACGCGCTGCGCGCCCGCTCGCTCGCGCTGCTGACGCGCCCGCGCGCATGAGCGAAGCGCGCGCCGAGCTCGAGCGGCGCTGCGCGCGGCTCGGCATCGCCACGGGCTGGCACGACATCTGGGGCCGGCACCACGAAGTGCCGGAAGCGAGCCTGCGCGCGCTCGCCGCCGAGTTCGACGCCGGGCCCGGCACGGCCGACGCGGCGCTCCCTCCGGTGCTCGCGCTGCGCGCCGGCAGCGCGCCCTGGCGCATCGCCGTGCGCGCCGAGGGCGAGGCCGCGCTACGCTGGGCGATCGCGCTCGAGGACGGCGGCCGCCTCGCGGGCGAGGGGCGCGCGGCGCAGGGCGCGCTCGAGATCGGCGCGCCGCTCGCCGCGGGCTACCACCGCCTGTCGGTCGATGGGCTGGGCGAAGCGCTCATCGTCAGCGCTCCGGAGCGCTGCTGGCGCCCCGCCTCGCTCGCGAATGGCGGCCGGGTGTGGGGCCCGGCGGTGCAGCTCTACGCCCTGCGCTCGGCGCGCAACTGGGGCATGGGCGACTTCGGCGACCTCGCCGCGCTCGTCGAGCAGTGGGCGCCGCGCGGCGCGAGCGTGTTCGGCCTGAATCCGCTTCACGCGCTCTACCCGCACAATCCCGCGCACGCCAGTCCCTACAGCCCGTCCTCGCGGCTGCTGCTCAACGTGATGTACCTGGACGTCGAGGCGATCGAGGACTGCGCCGAGTGCGAGGCGGCGCGGAGCCTGATCGGCTCGCAGCCCTTCCAGGCGCGGCTCGCCGCGCTGCGCGCGTCCGGGCTCGTCGACTACCCGGGCGTCGCGGCGGCGAAGTTCGAGGTGCTCGAGCTCCTGTTCAACCACTTCTGGCAGCGCCATCTCGCCTCCGGCGACGCGCGCGCGCAGGCGTTCCTCGAGTTCCGCGCGCGCGGCGGCGAGATGCTGCGCCGGCACGCGCTCTACGACGCGCTGCAGGAGCGCTTCGCACGCGACGAGCCTTCGGTCACTGGCTGGCAGGGCTGGCCCGCGGCCTACCACGATCCGGCCGGGGATGCGGTCGCGCGCTTCGCCCTGCTGAACGCCGCGCGCGTCGCCTACTTCGAGTACCTGCAGTGGCAGGCCGAGATCCAGCTCTCCACGGTCGCCTGGCGCTGCGCCGAGCTCGGGCTCGAGCTCGGCCTGTACCTCGACCTCGCGGTCTCGGTCGACCGCGCCGGCTCGGACGCCTGGGCGCACCGCGACTGCTACGCGCTGGGCGCGAGCGTCGGGGCGCCGCCCGACGACTTCAACCTGCGCGGCCAGGACTGGGGGCTGCCGCCGCTCAGGCCGGACCGGCTGCGCGCGACCGGCTACGAGCTGTACGCGAGCGCGCTGCGCGAGGCGATGAGCCACGCCGGCGCGCTGCGCATCGACCACGTCATGGGCCTCATGCGCCTGTTCTGGATTCCCGCCGGCGCGAAGCCCGCGGACGGCGCCTACGTGCACTACGCGCTAGACGAGATGCTCGCGATCCTCGCGCTCGAGAGCCACCGCAACCGCTGCCTGGTGATCGGCGAGGATCTCGGCACCGTGCCCGACGAGGTGCGCGCCGAGCTCGCGCGCTACGGCGTGCTGTCCTACCGCCTGCTGTGGTTCGAGCGCGACGGCGCGGGCGAGTTCAGGCCGCCGGCGGAGCTGCCGCGCGAGGCGCTCGTCGCCGCGACCACGCACGACCTGCCGACGCTCGCCGGCTGGTGGCGCGGAACCGACCTCGAGCTGCGCCGCGCGCTCGGCCTGCTTCCCGACGAGGCGACCTACGAAGCGCTGCGCGCGAGCCGCACGGCGGACCGCGCGCGGCTCGCGCGCGCGCTCGAGCGCGCCGGGCTCCGGCCGCCCGACACGGACACCGGGCGCGCCGAGGCGGTGCATGCCTACCTCGCTGCCGCGCCCTCGCGCGTCATGATGCTGCAGCTCGAGGACCTGCTCGGCGAGAGCGAGCAGGCGAACCTGCCGGGCACCACCGACGAGCACCCGAACTGGCGGCGCAAGCTGCCGCTCGCGCTCGAGGATCTGGCGACGGACGCGCGCGCCGCGGCGCTCGGCGCGCGCCTCGCGCAGCTCCGGCCGCGTCCCGGCCGGCCGGCCTAGTCCCAGGGCAGCCCGACGTAGTTCTCGGCGAGGCTGGTGGACGCCGCCCGCGAGCCGGCCACGTACTCGAGCTGCGCGCGCTGCAGCCGCAGGCTGAACGCGTCGTCGTCGTGGAAGCGATGCAGCATCGAGGTCATCCACCAGGAGAAGTGCTCGGCGCGCCACACGCGGCGCAGCGCGACGGCGCTGTACGCGGCGAGCGGCGCCTCGTCGCCCGAGCGGTAGAACGCGGCGAGTGCGCGCGCTAGCACGCGCACGTCGGCCGCGGCGAGGTTCAGGCCCTTCGCCCCGGTCGGCGGCACGATGTGCGCCGCATCGCCGGCGAGGAACAGGCGCCCGTGCTGCATCGGCTCGACGACGAAGCTGCGCATCGCGACGACGCCCTTCTGGAAGATGCGCCCTTCCCTGAGCTTCCAGCCGTCGGTCGTGGCGAGGCGCGCGCGCAGCTCGGTCCAGATGCGCTCGTCCGGCCATTGCTCGAGCACGTCCTGCGGATCGCACTGCACGTACAGGCGCTGGATCTGCGGCGAGCGCGTGCTGACGAGCGCGAAGCCGCGCTCGTGCCAGGCGTAGACGAGCTCATCGCTCGAGGGCGGCGCCTCGACCAGGATGCCGAGCCAGCCGAACGGGTAGCTGCGCACGAACTCGCGCCGCAGGCGCGACGGGATCGTCGGCCGGCTCACGCCGTGAAAGCCGTCGCATCCGGCGATGAAGTCGCACTCCAGGCGCTCGGCGGCGCCGTTCCTGCGGAAGTGGATCGATGGCGCACGCGTGTCGACGTCCTGCAGGCTCACGCCCTCGACGCCGAACAGGATCCGGCCGCCCGATTCGAGCCGCGCCGCGACCAGGTCCTTGATCACCTCGTGCTGCGCGTACACCATGATCGCGCGCCCGCCGGTCAGAGCGGCGAGGTCGATGCGGTGCGCTCGCCCGCCGAACCTGAGCTCGATCCCGCGGTGCAGCGCGCCTTCGCGCATCATGCGCGCGCCGACGCCGCACTCGTTCAGCATGTCGACCGTGCCCTGCTCGAGCACGCCTGCGCGGATCGTGGCCTCGATCTCCTCGCGGCTGCGGCTCTCGAGCACCACCGTGTCGATGCCCGCGCGCTCGAGGAGCCGCGCGAGCAGCAGGCCCGCGGGGCCCGCGCCGACGATGCCGACCTGCGTTCTCACTATAATGCCCCCGGCATGCGCGCATTCTATTCGAGATGAGCGGCGTCGCCCTCGAGGACGTGAGGGCCGCGGCGGCGCGCATCGCCGGCGCGGTCGAGCGCACGCCGCTCCTGGAGAGCCGCACGCTGTCGCGCCTCACCGGCGCGCGCGTGTTCCTCAAGTTCGAGAACCTGCAGTTCACCGCCTCGTTCAAGGAGCGCGGCGCGCTCAACAAGCTGCTCACGCTGTCGGACGCCGAGCGCGCGCGCGGCGTGATCGCGATGAGCGCCGGCAACCACGCGCAAGGAGTCGCCTACCACGCGGCGCGCCTGGGCGTGCGCGCGGTGATCGTGATGCCGCGCGGCACGCCGAACACCAAGGTGAAGAACACGGCGGTGCACGGCGCCGAGGTGGTGCTCGAGGGCGACACGCTGGCGCAGGCCGCGCGCTGCGCCGCCGAGCGCGCCGCGCGCGACGGGCTGGTGTTCATCCATCCCTACGACGATCCGGCCGTGATCGCCGGCCAGGGCACGATCGCGCTCGAGATGCTCGCCGACGCGCCGCAGCTCGACGCGCTCGTCGTGCCGGTCGGCGGCGGCGGGCTCGTCGCGGGCATCGCCACCGCCGCCAAGGCGCTCAAGCCCTCGATCGAGGTTTACGGGGTGGAGTCGAAGACCTACTGCGCGATGCACCAGCGCCTGAAAGGGCTGCCGGTCGAGGTGGGCGGCGACACGATCGCCGAGGGCATCGCGGTGCGCGACGTCGGCGAGCTGCCGTTCGCGATCGTGCGCGCGCTCGTCGAGGAAGTGCTCGTCGTCGACGAGGCCGACATCGAGCGCGCGATCGTGAATCTGATCGAGATCGAGAAGACCGTGGCCGAGGGCGCCGGCGCCGCCGGGCTCGCGGCGCTCATCGCCTACCCGGAGCGCTTCGCCGGGCGCGCCGTCGGCGTGCCGCTCTCGGGCGGCAACATCGATACGCGCGTGCTCGCCGCAGTGCTGATGCGCGGCCTGGTGCGCGACGGGCGCCTCGCGCGCCTGCGCGTGTCGATGCCGGACGTCTCAGG
>DASPRB010000173.1:0-44411 GCA_035624675.1 Burkholderiales bacterium | reverse complement strand
GGAGCTGCTCCTAGTACGAGAGGACCGGAGTGGACGCACCTCTGGTGTACCGGTTGTCACGCCAGTGGCATTGCCGGGTAGCTATGTGCGGAAGAGATAACCGCTGAAAGCATCTAAGCGGGAAGCTCGCCTCGAGATGAGACTTCCCGGAGGCTCGACCTCCCTGAAGGGTCGTCCTAGACCAGGACGTTGATAGGCGGGATGTGCAAGGGCTGCGAGGCCCTGAGCTAACCCGTACTAATTGCCCGTGCGGCTTGACCCTATAACCGTGAGCACACGGTTAAAGCGCGCAATCTCGCGCCCGGACATTCACTTCATTCCGAATCGTGGCTCGCGCCAAAGCGGACGGAAAGCTTCCGCCGAAGGGGCGAGCCCAGAGTCAATCTGGCGGCCATAGCAGCCTGGACCCACGCCTTCCCATCCCGAACAGGACCGTGAAACGGGTTTGCGCCGATGATAGTGTGCACTCGTACGCGAAAGTAGGTCACCGCCAGGCCATATCGAGCGAAAAGCCCGGGAGAGAAATCTCCCGGGCTTTTTTCTTTTGGCTCATCGCAGCGCCAGCCATGCACAAGCCGAGCTCTTAGCGGGGGCCTAGATCCCGTGGGAGAGGAGATGAACGACGCCAGCGAGTCTTTCGCGCGACTGTTGTTACGTATGACCGGAGCAATCTGCCGGGCGGAGGCCGTCGAAGCGGCGCAATGCTTCACGCCGGACGGCGTCTATCACGACGGCTTCTACGGCGAGTTCGTCGGGCACGAGGCGATCGCGCACATGATCAGGGACCTCTTCCATCGCGACGCGCGCGATTTCGATTGGCAGGTTTCCGATGCCTGCAGCGATGGACGCGTGGGCTACGCGCGTTATCGTTTCTCTTACGTCTCGAAAATAGCGGGTAGCGAGGGGCGGCGCATCGGTTTCTCCGGAATCAGTTTCTGTGTGCTGCAAGGCGGACACATCGAGCGTTACGGCGAGATCTTCGAGCGCGCGCCGGTCCTGGCGCAGCTCGGCTTCGCCGACGAGCGCATTCTCAAGGCGGTGAAGCGCTGGGCCGGATAGCGGGCCTTGCCACCCGGCCGTATACTGTATATAAATACAGTATTCCGGGTGGCCATGAAAACTTCGCTCGCTGACATCCTTGCGCAGCATTCCATTTGGCGCGGCGGCGCGCTTGCACGCCCGGCTGTGCCGGCGGTGCCGACCGGGTTTGCCGCTCTGGACCGCGAGCTGCCCGGCGGAGGCTGGCCCGGCGGAGCGCTGACCGAGATCCTCGGCTTGCACAGGGGTGTCGGCGAGATGCAGCTCGTGCTGCCGGCGCTCGCCGCCCTCTCCACGGCCGGCCGGCGCATCGTCTGGCTTGCGCCGCCGCATTTGCCTTACGCGCCGGCGCTCGCCGCAGCGGGCATCGATCTCGGTCATCTGTCGGTGGTGCGCGCTCCGGGGCGGCGCGATGCGCTCTGGGCCGCCGAGCAGGTGCTGCGCGCGGGCAGCTGCGACGCTTTGCTCGCCTGGTTCCGCGACCTGCGCTACGTCGAGCTGCGGCGGCTGGCAGTGGCTGCCGATGCGAGCCGTACCTTTTGCGCCCTGTTTCGCTCCTTGCAGGCGGCACACGAGCCGTCGCCCGCCTGCCTGCGCATCGCGCTCGAACCCCTCGGCGGAAGGCTTGCAGCGCGCATCCTCAAGCGTCGCGGCGCGCTAGCGGCAGCGCCCGTACTGATTCCGATCAAGAGGCCCGTCCATGCTGTGGCTGGCTCTGCATTTCCCGCTGTTCGCCCTCCAAGCCCTGTCGCGCGGCCGTGTCCCGCGTGAGTCCGTGGACGTTCCATGGGCGATCGCCGACGGCCGCGAAGTGCTCGCATGCGACGCGCGTGCCCGGGCGCTCGGCGTGCGTCCCGGCATCGGGCTCACGGCCGCCTGGGCGCTCGCGCCGCAGCTGCACGTGCGGCTGCGCGACGAAGCTGCCGAGCGCGCGGCGCTCGAAGGCATCGCGGCCTGGGCGTGCCGCTTCACGCCCCATGTCTCGTTCGAGCCGCCGCAGGGCGTGCTCATGGAGGTCGAGGGCAGCCTGCGCCTGTACCACGGGCTCGCAGCGCTGACCGGTCTTGTACGCAACGGCCTCGAGGAAATGGGCTACAGCGCGACGCTCGCCGTGGCGCCGACGGTGCGGGGCGCCTGGTGGCTCGCGCTGGCAGGCTGCGAACAATCGATCACCGATCCCGCCCGGCTCGAGGCGGCGCTCGCCGCGCTGCCCGTCTCGGCGGCTTGCCTCGACCAGGAGGCACGCAGTTTTCTGCGCAGCATCGGCGTCGCGACCCTGGAGGATTTGCTCGCCCTCCCGCGCGAAGGGGTAGGGCGGCGCCTTGGCGCGGCGCTGCTCGAGAGCCTGGAGCGTGCATTGGGAAAGATCCCGGAACCCCGCACTATGTTCGTGCCACCGGCGCGTTTTTCCGCCAGGCTCGAACTGCACGGCGAGGTGGAGCACGCGGAGGGCGTGCTGTTCGCTGCAAGGCGCCTCCTGGTGCAACTCGAAGGAGTGCTTGCTGCCCGCCAGGCGGGCGTGCGGCGCTTCCACCTGGTCCTGCTGCATCGCGCGGCCCCTGCGCACGTCGTCGAGATCGGCTTGGCCTCTCCCGGGCGATCGATCGAGCGCTTCATGCAACTGCTGCGCGAGAAGCTGTCGACGGTCGCGCTAAGCCGGCCGGTCGAGGCGATCCGCGTCGAAGCCGACGCTTTCGAGCCGCTGCACGGCCGTACGGCCGGCTTGTTTCGCGACGTGCATGCCGACAGGGAAGGCTGGATACGGCTCATCGAGCGCCTGCAGGCGCGTCTGGGCGGCGATGCCGTGCACGGCATCGGCGTGGCGGCGGAGCATCGTCCGGAGCGTGCCTGGCGAGCGCTCGACGTCGACGAACGGCCGCCGCGCGGGGAAATCCGCACGGGCCCGCGGCCGCTGTGGCTGATCGAGCCGCCACGCCGGCTGAAGGATGCGGGCGGTGTGCCTCACGACGACGGACGGCTCGAGCTGCTGGCCGGGCCGGAGCGCATCGAGTCGGGCTGGTGGGACGGCGGCGAAGTGGCGCGCGATTACTTCATCGCGCGCGCACCGAGCAGCGCCCTGCTATGGATATTCCGCGAGCGCGGCGGCGGCTGGTACCTGCACGGACTGTTCGCCTAGACCGATGTTCTCCGCTCTGCCCGCGTACGCGGAGCTGCATTGCCTGTCCAATTTCACGTTCCTGCGCGGCGCTTCGCACCCCGAGGAATTGGTCGAGCGGGCCGCGGCGCTGGGTTATTCCGCGCTGGCTCTGACCGACGAATGCTCGGTTGCCGGCATGGTGCGCGCGCATATCGCCGCGAAGGCCCGCGGCCTGAAGCTGATCGTCGGCACCGAAGCGGGGCTCGACGACGGCACCAGGCTCGTCCTCCTGGCCACCGACCGGCGCGCCTATGGCGCGCTTTGCTCGCTCATCACCGTGGGCCGCAGGCGCGCGAAGAAGGGCGGCTATGCGCTGTCGCGCAGCGATGTCGAACCGCTCGCGGAGAGCGGAGCGCTCGCCCTGCTCGTACCGGGCGAGCAACCGGAGCCCGGCGCCGCGCGTTGGCTCGCCGGGTTGTTCGTAGCGCGCGCCTGGATCGCTGCCGAGTTGCACTGCGGCGCGAACGACCGGGCGCGCCTCGCGTTGCTCGGCGAGCTGTCCGCCGCTTCCGGCCTGCCGCTGGTCGCGGCAGGCGACGTGCACATGCACGTCCGCTCGCGCAGGCGGCTGCAGGATACGCTCACCGCGATCCGCCTCGGCAGGCCGGTGGCGCAGTGCGGGCACGCCCTGCACCCGAACGCGGAGCGCAGCCTGCGCCTGCGCATGCGCCTGGCGCAGCTCTATCCTCCGGATCTGCTCGCCGAAACGCTGGCGGTGGTGGAGCGCTGCGGCTTTTCGCTCGATGAGCTGCGCTACGAATATCCGGAAGAGCTGGTCCCGGCGGGGCAGACGCCCGCGAGCTGGCTGCGCGGGCTCACGCTGGAGGGTCTCGGTCGGCGGTTTCCGGACCGAATTCCCGACAGGGTGCGCGAGCTCGTCGAGCACGAGCTCGCGCTGATCGCCGAGCTGCGCTACGAGCCGTTCTTCCTCACCGTGCACGACGTGGTGAGGTTCGCGCGCGAGCGGGGCATCCTCTGCCAGGGGCGCGGCTCTGCTGCCAATTCGGCGGTGTGCTACGCGCTCGGCATCACCGAAGTGGACCCGGGGAGAATGAGCATGCTGTTCGAGCGCTTCATCTCCAGGGAGCGCAACGAACCGCCCGACATCGATGTCGATTTCGAGCATCAGCGGCGCGAAGAGGTCATCCAGTACATCTACGCGAAATACGGCCGCGAGCGCGCCGCGCTGGCGGCCACCGTGATCTGCTACCGACCGCGCAGCGCGGTGCGCGACGTGGGCAAGGCGCTGGGACTCTCGGCCGGGCAGATCGATCGTCTTTCGCACAGCCTCACGTGGTGGGACGACCGCAGCCGGCTGCCGGAGCGCGTGCGCGAAGCGGGGCTCGACCCGGCGAGCCTGGTCGTGCAGCAGCTGCTGGAGTTCGCATCCGCGCTGGTCGGCTTTCCGCGCCATCTGTCGCAGCATGTCGGTGGCTTCGTCATTGCGCGTGGCCCGCTGGCCGAGCTGGTGCCCGTCGAAAACGCCGCGATGCAGGACCGCACGGTGATCCAGTGGGACAAGGACGACATCGAGGCGCTCGGCCTGATCAAGGTCGACGTGCTCGCGCTGGGCATGCTGTCGGCCATTCGCCGTGCGCTGGAGTTCGTCGGCATGAGGATGGAGGACGTGCCCACGGAGGATCCGGCAGTCTACGAAATGATCCAGCGCGCCGACACGGTCGGCGTGTTCCAGATCGAATCGCGCGCGCAGATGAGCATGCTGCCGCGCCTCAAGCCGCGAAATTTCTACGATCTGGTGATCGAGGTCGCCATCGTGCGCCCCGGACCCATCCAGGGCGGCATGGTGCATCCCTACCTGCGGCGGCGCCAGGGCCTCGAGCCGGTGACCTACCCGAGCGAGGAAGTAAGGCAGGTCCTCGAGCGTACCCTCGGCGTGCCGATCTTCCAGGAGCAGGTCATGCAGCTCGCCATGGTCGCGGCAGGATTCTCGCCGGGCGAAGCGGACCAGCTGCGCCGCTCGATGGCAGCCTGGCGCAGGAAGGGCGGGCTCGAGCATTTCGAAGGTCGCCTGCTGCGCGGCATGCTCGAGCGCGGCTACACCAAGGAGTTCGCCGAGGCGTTGTTCAGGCAGATCCTCGGATTCGGGGAATACGGTTTCCCGGAATCACATTCGGCAAGCTTCGCGTTGCTCGTCTACGTCTCGGCCTGGCTCAAGCACCATTATCCGGCGGCATTCTGTGCGGCGCTGCTCAACAGCCAGCCGATGGGTTTCTATGCACCGGCACAGCTCGTTCAGGATGCGCAGCGTCACGGCGTGGAGCTGCGGCCGGCGGACGTCGCGGCGAGCGCGTGGAACTGCACGCTGGAAGGAGGCGCGCTGCGCCTGGGGCTGCGCATGGTGAGCGGACTTTCCGAAGCGGCGGCGCACAGAATCGAGGCGCTGCGACCGTTCGCATCGGTCGACGACCTCGCGCGTCGCGCAGAGCTCGACCGGCGCGATCTGGGTCGTCTCGCCGCCGCGGGCGCGCTCGCGGCGCTCGCCGGACACCGGCGGCAGGCACATTGGCTCGCCGCGGGAGTGGAACATGCGCCCGGCATGCTGCGCGCGATGCCGGCGCGTGAGACGCCGGCCGCGTTCTCGCCGCCGGCGGAAGGCGAGGACATCGTCGCCGACTACGCCAGTCTCGGCCTTACGCTCGGGCGACATCCGCTCGCGCTGCTGCGCGAGCGCCTCAACCGTCTCAGACTCGTCACGGCGGAGCGGCTACGGAGGCTGCCGCATGGCCGTGTCGCGCGTACGGCAGGGCTCGTCACCTGCCGCCAGCGACCCGACACGGCGAGCGGCGTGATATTTATCACGCTGGAAGACGAGACGGGCTGCGCCAACGTGGTGGTCTGGCGCAAGCTCGCTGAACGGCAGCGCCGCGAATTGCTCGGCGCACGCCTGCTGGGCGTGGAAGGCGTGATCGAACGCGAGGGAGAGGTCGTGCACCTGGTCGCGCGCCGCCTGTTCGCGCACGACGCCCTGCTCGGAAGCCTCGCCGTTTCTTCTCGAAACTTTCACTGACGGTGCTAACATCGAGTGCGAGCGATGGCCGAATACGCCGAGACACTGTCCCTGATCGCCCTGCGGCGGAATCGCCGACCCGTCCGTACCTTACCTGCGCTCGACGTACTTTTTCGGCGCCTCGCACGATGCCGCGGCCCGCAGGAGGCGAGCCGTACCGAGGACTGTATCTGGGAGCTGTGGATGTACCATCCGCACCGCTCGGCCGCGCAGGTACTCGATCTCGCCAGCCAGGATATCGCCGCGCGGCGCTACGACATCGCGGAGACCCGCCTGCACCGCCTGCTGCGACACCTGCCGGACTTCCCCGAAGCCTGGCACAAGCGCGCCACGCTCTACTACCTGCAAGGGCGCGACGAGGCTTGCGTGCCCGATCTGCGGCGCACGCTCGAACTCGAGCCGCGCCATTTCGGAGCTCTTTGCGCCTTCGCAGAAATACTCCTGGACAACGGCGAGCGCGAGGCGGCCCGATTCGCATTTTCCCGAGCCCTGACGCTGCACCCACATCTGCAGCGGGCACGCGCCGTATTGAACGGAGACGACGTCTGAGGAATGCGGGAAAAATGCACACGAACACGAATTGACACTCCTTGGTGCAGGATTGACATTCCGTCTCCCAGGCGCATCCCCGATTACCTATAAAATCGCGCTGTAGCCGGCAGCGCCCGCGCACCGGCGCCCGGGCCTGACCGAAGAACAGAGGGGTACGCGGACCGCCATGAGCAAAGATTCCTACACTGTGACCGTGCCCAAGGATCTTGCGGATCTCATCCCGACGTTCATGAGCAATCGCAAGAAGGAGCTCGAGACACTGCGTTCGGCCCTCAAGGCGCTGGACCTCGAGCAGCTGCGCCAACTCGGCCACCGCATGAAGGGCGTCGGCAATTCCTACGGTTTCGAGAAGGTATCGCTGCTCGGCAAGCAGATCGAAGACGGTGCACGCAGCGGGGATCGTTTGGCGCTCGAAGCGTGCATCGCGGATTACGACGACTACCTGGCGCGCGTGAGCGTCGTGTATGGCTGAACTCGTAGCCGAGCAGAAACCCCTGCGCAGCGATGCGGCATTCAGGGTTCTCGTGGTCGACGACGATCCCGACATGACGGCCTTTCTTGCCAGCCTGCTGCGCAAACAGGGAATCGAGGTGGAGACGGCCGGCGACGGAAACGCGGCGCTCGCGCGCGTCGCAGAATCGCCGCCAGACCTCGTGCTGCTCGATGTCATGATGCCCGGGCCGAGCGGGTTCGAGATTTGCAAGAAGCTCAAATCCGGTCATGCCACCGCCCTGATGCCGATCGTGCTGGTCACTGCGCTGGAAGACAAGGAGAGCCGCGTGAAGGGCATCGAGGCCGGCGCCGACGATTTCCTCTCCAAGCCCGTGAATCCTCCGGAACTGCTGGCGAGGGTGCAGACGTTGCGCCGCTTGCACGAGACGCGGCGCGAGCTGGATAGCAGGCGCCAGCTCGCGCAACTGCAACGCAAGGAAGCCATCAGGAAGGCGTTCTCGCGCTACATTTCGCCTCGACTCGCGGACCGGATCATCCAGGACGTGGGCGTCGAGGGAGGGCCCTTCAACGCCGGAGCGCAGCGCTCAAACGTAGTCGTCGTGTTCGTCGAGCTGCGCGGTTTTGCCGATCTAATCGAGAGGAACGATGCGGCTGACGTGGTTGCGATGCTGAATGAGCGCTTCGCCGCGCTCACCGAGGCGGCCTACCACTACGACGGCACCGTTCTGAACATGACCGGTGACAGCATGCTGGTCGGTTTCAACGTTCCGTTCCTGCAAAGCGACGCGGCTTCGCGGGCCTTGAGCACCGCCCAGGAGATGGTCGGCCGCTTGCGCTCCCTCGCGTCGCGTGGGGAGCGGAATTTCGGCGCGCTGCCCAGTCTGGCCGTCGGCATTTGCATGGGCGAGGCGGTAATCGGAAATGTCGGATCTCCCCACTACCTGAACTACACTGCCATCGGCGAACCGGTCGATACGGCAGCACAGCTGGCTCGGCTGGCTGGCGCGAACGAAGTGCTCGCCTGCGGGCGCGTGCACGAGGCGGTTCGCGGGTTGCTCCCGGCGGGCACGCTGGCCCCGCGCGCCGGTGCTGCGCTGCAAGGACGACCTGGAGCGATTCAAGTGTTCACGGTCCGTGTCTGACGCATGCGTGCGCTGATCATCGACGATGACGAGGATCTGAGGGGCCTCCTCGCGCATTTCATTCGGCAGCAGTGGCCGGACGCCGATATCCAGCAGTTCGATCCGCTGGCGCGCGACATGCCCGGCGACGAGTTCCCGTTAGGCAGCTACGACGTCGTAATCCTCGATTACATGCTCGGTCGCGGGGACGGCCTCGAATGGCTGCAGGCGTTCAAGCAGCGCAAGGACTGCCCGCCGATCCTGTTCCTGACCGGGGCGGGCAACGAGATCATCGCCGTGCGTGCGATGAAGGCCGGGGCGGACGACTATCAGCGCAAGCAGGAGCTCACCCGCGAGCGCTTGGTGACCTCGCTGCGCGATCTCACGCACGCGGACGATGAACGCACGCTCTCCCCCGAGCTCGCCGCCCGTGTCGAAGGGCACCTGCTCGGCGCGCGCGTACGCATACCGGGCATCCGGGTTCTGCGCCTGATCGGCGAGGGCGGAATGTCGCGCGTTTATCTCGCCTCGCGCGAGAAGGACGACGAACCGCTTGTGGTCAAGATTCTGCGCAGTCAGGTGACCGACGACAGACTGGCGCTCGAGCGGTTCATGGAGGAGTACACTCTCGTCGAGCGCATTCGCAGCCCTCACGTGGCGAAGATCTACGGCCACGGCGTGTCCGAAGGTCACGCCTATCTGGTAATGGAATTCTTCGACGGCGGCGACCTGAACAAGCGGCTCGGCGGAAGACCGGCGGCGCCCGCAGAGGCTATCCGCATCTTTCGCGAGCTGATGTTCGCGCTGGGGGATATACACGAGTTCGGAGTCCTGCATCGGGACCTGAAGCCCCAGAACTTGATGTTTCGCGCCGACGGCAGTCTGGCCATCGTCGACTTCGGGATCGCCAAGCACATCGATTCCGTCGATCGAACCGGCCATGGAGAGATCCTGGGCACGCCGCGCTACATGAGCCCCGAGCAGGTGCGTGGCATGGCGCTCGATTTGCGCACGGATATCTACAGCGCGGGGGTGCTGCTCTACCAGATGCTGACCGGCAAGCACATGTTCGACGCGGCCACGGCCATCGAGGTAGCCTTGCAGCACCTCAATACGCCAGCGCCGGCAATGCCCGAGGCGCTGTCGGCATACCAGCGGCTCATCGACAAGCTGGTGGAAAAGGACCGCGATGCGCGCTTCCGCAACGCCGACGAGGTGATCGGGTTTCTGGCGCGCAAGTTCTATCAGGACGCGGCTCCGACGGAGAATTTCGTCGCGAAGGCGGCCTGAGAGTACGATTGCGGGGCGAGACAAACCGTGATCAGCAAGAAATTACGCGTCGACGAGCTCCAGTTCGGGATGTACGTCTCACAGCTGGATCGGCCCTGGATCGAAACGCCGTTTCTGATTCAGGGCTTCGTGCTGCGCGAGCCGGAGCAGCTCGAGACCCTGCGTCGCTATTGCAAAGAGGTCTACATCGACGTCGAGCGCAGCGAGCTGCCCGACGAGACGAGGCGCGCGCAGCTGACGGGCGAATCGTCCGGAGGCACTCCGGCGGGAATCCGGCAGGTCGTCCATATCGAGCACGTGAGCGTCGAAGGGGAGCTGCCGCGCGCGGCGAAATCGTACGACGTTGGTCAAGTCGCATGGGATGCGGTCGCGGCATCGCTCAGCCGTGGCTCCGACATCGACGCGGCGGCGGTGCAGGGTGCGGTCAAGGATATGAGCGCGAGCATCATGCGCAACCCGGACGCGCTGGTGCTGTTCTCGGCGCTCAAGGAACGTGGCGGGTACTTCCTTACCCGGGCGATGAACACCTCGATTTACATGATCATGTTCGCGCGCTTCCTCGGGATGGCGCCCGAGGACATCGAACGCGCGGGCATGGTCGGGCTGCTGCAGGACATCGGCATGCTGGAGGTGCCGGACGACATCCTGAGCAAGACAGGGCCGCTGTCTCTGGACGAGCAGAAGCTCGTGCGCGGCCACGTGCTGCGCGGCAAGGAGATCCTCGCGAAGACGCCGGGAATGCCGGCGGAGATCGCCGACCTGGTGATGCTGCATCACGAGCGGCACGACGGCAGCGGCTACCCGCTCGGCAGCGGCGAGCTCGGGACGATCGGCGCCTGCGCGGGCATCATCGACACGTTCTCGGCGATGACCAGCAAGCGTCCGTACGCCGAAGCGATGGCGCCTTCTAATGCGCTCGGGATGTTGCACAAGTGGCGTGGCAAGTCCTTTCACCCGCTGCTGATCGAGGAGTTCATCCGCTGCATCGGTGTGTTCCCGGTGGGTAGCGTGGTCGAGCTGAACAACGGCGAAGTCGGGATCGTAATTTCGCAGAACGTCGCCAAGCGGCTGCAACCGCGGGTCATGGTCGTGCGCGACGAAAAGGGAAATCCCATCCGCCCGCAGAAGCTGATCGATCTGTCGCGTTCGCCCAAGATCAGCGAGGACGAGACCTATCGCATCCGCCGCACGCTCGAGTACGGGCGCTCAGGCGTCGGCCTGAAGGACATCATGCTCTGACACGGCTGCGCCCCACGTTCAGGGCAGGCCGCTCCAGATGCTGCGCAGCTGGTCGGGCAGATCCTTGGGGGAAAAGGGCTTCGAGATCGCTCCCGCGGCGCCCATCGCGCGCAGCTCGTCCATCTCCGACGAGGACGCCTTGGCGGTAATGAAAACCACCGGCAGATGCTTCACTTCCGGCGTCTCGCGCATCATGCGAAACAGAGTCGGGCCATCTATTCCCGGCATCATCCAGTCGAGCATCACGAGGTCCGGCTTGAAGGCTTTTATCGTCTCGATCGCCTGGGCGGGGTCGCCGACGACCTCGACGGTCATCTTGCCGACGCGCTCGAGGGACATGCGCACGATACGCTGGATGTCCTCGTCGTCCTCGACGTAGCAGATTCGGTTCAAGGGGGTGGTTGGCATCTGTCCTCGCTCATCGAATCGCGACGGCCGCGCGATCCATCAGGGGCAATTCGAAGAAGAATGTCGTACCTCCGCCTTCGCGGTCGGCAAAGGCGATGCGCCCGCCCATCAGCTCGACGAGACGCTTGCAGATCGCGAGGCCGAGCCCGGTGCCGCCCTTCTGGCGAGTAGCGGCCGAGTCGGCCTGCGCGAAGCGACCGAAGATGCGGCTGCGAAATTCGGGGGGAATGCCGCTGCCGCGATCCATGACGCTTACACGCGCCATCTGGTCGACCTGCTCGAGCTGCACCTCGACAGTGCCCCCTTCGGGAGAGAACTTGGAGGCGTTGGACATCAGGTTGGTCATGACCTGGATGAGCCGCTTCTTGTCCGCGTAGACCGCCATGGGCGGCGGGGTGCCGAGCAGCACCATCCGCACGCCGAAGCGATCGGCGAACGCGCGATTGAGCACCAGCGATTCGCGCACCAACTCATCGAGCGCCAGCGCTTCGGAGTGGGTCTGTAGCTTGCCGGACTCGATCTTGTCGATATCGAGCAGATCGTTGATGAGATCCAGCAGCCGCTGTCCATTGCGCTCGGCAATCGTTGTCAGCTCGCCAACCTCCTTGTCCAGCTCGCCCAGCATGCCCGTATTGATGAGCTGGAGCGATCCGATGATCGACGTGAGGGGCGTGCGCAGCTCGTGCGACAGGGTCGAGGTGAACTCCTTCTTGAGGCGCTCGGCCTCGAGCTGCTGCGTGATGTCCTGGCACTGAGTGATGACCGAGATCAGCTCGCCGACGTCATTTACCAAGGGCGTGAGCGAAAACTCGCAGATCAGCTCGACGGCGTCGCGGCGCCGGCAACGCACCTTGAGGCCCGCCTCGGGCCGCGCGTTGCGAACGAAAGACTGCCACCATTCTCCGTTGAGGACGGGCGCGTCCGAAGGAATCAGCATGCGAATCATGCTGCGCCCGATGAGCTCGGTGCTCGAATAGCCGAAGGTATTCTCGGCCGACGGATTCATCTCGAGCACCGTGCCATTGCGGTCGACCTCGAATACCGCGATCGGCGCCCGCTCGGAGAATAGCGCGAGCTTCCGGCCCGAGGCCTCGATCTCGCGCTGCGCCTGCAGCAGTTCCTCGATCTGGTCCTGCAGCTGGGCGTTCAGCATCGAGTGGTCCTGCCCGAGGTGGGCGTAGGCATGGCGCAGGCGGAAGCCGTCGGCGAACACGCGCGAGAGCCTGCGGGCGATGCTGACGTTGACGGCGAGGAACAGCGGCACCAGCACCGCCAGCTCGGCGAATTGCTCGCTGCCAAAGGTCGCAAGGATGTAGGTGAAGGGCGCGATGATCGCGACGCCGTAAAGCGCGTAGACCCACCACACCGCCGAATACACGGGGATGCCGCCTGCGACCATTCCAGCGAGCAGGAACGACAGGAACACCTGCTGCGCGTCCGTGTGCGCGGGAAAGAACACCGCACCGGCGAAGCCCCAGACCGCGCCCATTGCGAAGGCACCGATCGCGAACCAGCGCAGCCAGTTGTCGTAATTGTCGTCGGTGCGCTTGTAGTACGCGCGGTACAGGAGATGCCGGGCTGCGCCTACGAACACCATGAGCACGCACCACAGGCTTATGAGATCGCGCGTGTCGTCGCCCCACAGCTCGTAAGTGGCGATGCCGCCCACGACGATCGAGATGAGGACGCCAGTGGGAGAGTGGCGGAACAGCAGATCCACCTGGTCGCCGAATACCTTCCTTCGGTCGGCCAGCTCGCGCACGGGCGGCGCGGCGGCGGCCGATTCCCCGGTGGATGCCAGATCGAGTACGGCTGCGTCCTTGGAGTGGTCCATTTATTGGGCGCGGAGCTCGAACCCCATTATAGAGGTATCGCCAGCCGCGCCCGTCGGCGCGTCCGCGCCGCGCAGCCAACCGCGCCCGATATTACAAATTCTTGCCGTTCCGGATCACGCCCACCGCGATTCCCTCGATAGTGAGCGGGTCGTGTCGCAAATCGAGCTCGATCGGCGCGAAATCCGGGTTTTCCGGCAACAGCTGGACGCTGTGGCCGCGCCGCCGCAGCCGCTTGACGGTCACCTCGTCGGCCAGGCGGGCGACGACGATCTGCCCGCTGCGGGCCTCCTGGCTGCGGTGCACCGCGAGCAGATCGCCTTCCAGGATGCCCGCATCGCGCATCGACAGACCGCGCACCCGCAGCAGGTAGTCGGCGCGCGGGGTGAACAGGCTCGGATCGATCTGGTAGCGGCCCTGCAGATGCTCTTCGGCGAGAATCGGGCTGCCGGCGGCGACCCGACCAACCACCGGAAGTTCCATCAGGCGGCCGAGCCGATGCGGCGCTCGCTCGCGCACCCGGATGCCGCGAGAGGCGCCCGAAGAGATTTCGAGCGCCCCTTTGCGCTCCAGCGCTCGCAGGTGCTGCTCCGCCGCATTCACCGAACGAAATCCCATTGAGCGGGCGATTTCGGCGCGCGTCGGGGGATAGCCGGAGGCCTCTGTGAGCTCGCGAATGAGGCGCAGAATCTCGGTCTGGCGGTCGGTCAGTGATTCCATGTCGGGACGGACTGTGTCTATTTACATCGCTGGAATTATATCCAGTACCCGGCGCTAGGCAAGGGGCGCCTGCGGTCGGAGCGTCGGACGCCTCGGCTACAATGCCGCGCTGCGGAGCCCGCCGTGATCATCCAGTCGCTTCTCGATACCGACCTGTACAAGTTCACCATGATGCAGGTCGTGTTGCATCACTTTCCGGCCGCGCAGGTGGAATACAAGTTCAAGTGCCGCACGGAAGGCACCGACCTGCAGCGCCACATCGACGAAATCCGGGAGGAGGTCGGCGCGTTGTGCCGCCTGCGCTTCCGCGATGAGGAACTCCGCTACCTGCGCAGCCTGCGCTTCCTCAAGTCCGATTTCGTGGATTTTCTCGGCCTGTTCCAGCTAGACGGCCGCTTTCTGCGCATCGAGCCGATCGCCGGCTCGGAGGGCGAGATCGACCTCACGATCCACGGCCCCTGGCTGCACACGATCCTGTTCGAGATACCCGTGCTCGCGATCATTTCCGAGGTGTACTTCCGGCGCGCGAGACGCGACTTCGACCTGGAGGAAGGCAGACGGCGCCTCAGGTCGAAGATCGACCTGGTACGCACCGTGGATCCCGCGCTCGGCTTCAAGATCTCCGACTTCGGCACGCGCCGGCGCTTCTCCTCCACCTGGCACGAGGAGGCGCTGAAGACGCTGAAGCGCGAGGTTCCGGAAAACTTTGCCGGAACATCGAACGTCTGGTTCTCGATGCGCAATGACTTCACCCCGCTCGGCACCTTCGGCCACGAGTACATGCAGGCCTGCCAGGCGCTCGGCCCGCGTCTGCGCGACTCGCAGGTGTTCGCATTCGACACCTGGGCCAAGGAGTACCGCGGCGACCTCGGCATCGCGCTCTCCGACACCTACGGTCTGGACGCCTTCCTGCGCGACTTCGACATGTACTTCTGCAAGCTGTTCGACGGCGCGCGTCACGACTCCGGGGATCCGTTCGAGTGGGGCGAGCGACTGATCGCGCACTACAACAAGAATCGGGTCGATCCGCGCTCGAAGACGCTCATCTTCTCCGACCAGCTTTCCTTCCCGCTCGCAATCGAAATTGCGCGGCGCTTCCACGGGCGCGTCAGGACGGCATTCGGCATCGGCACCAACCTGACTAACGATGTCGGCTACGAGCCGCTGAACATCGTGATCAAGATGACCGAGTGCAACGGCCAGCCCGTCGCCAAGGTGTCCGACTCGCCAGGCAAAACGATGTGCAAGGACGAGCGCTACCTGGCGTATCTTCGGCAGGTGTTCGGCCTGGCCCCGCCGGCCTGAGGATTTCGTTGCAGCAGACAGCCGAGGTCTCGGCGCGCCACCTGCGTACGGCGCTGATCGCGCTCGCCGTATGTTTCGCGCTCAACATGCTCGGACGCGGCATGAGCGACACCTACACGGTGTTCCTGCTGCCGCTGCAGCACGAGTTCGGCTGGAGCCGGTCGCAGCTCACCGGCGTTTATTCGCTATACCTACTGGTCAGCGGCTTCACCTCGCCGCTGGTCGGGCACGTTTTCGACAGGCTGGGAGCGCGCTGGGTATACGGCGTCGGCCTCGCGCTGCTCGCCAGCGCATTCTTCGCGGCGGGCAGCTTGCACCTGCTGTGGCAGTTTTACCTGCTGGTGGGGATCGCGGTGGGCGTGGGCGCCGCGCTCACCGGAATGGTGCCGGCATCGGGGCTGCTTTCGCGCTGGTATCGCGCCAGGCTGTCCGTCGCGATCGGCGTGGTTTTTTCCGCCGTCGGGGCGGGCGCGATCACCCTGGTGCCGCTCTCGCAGTGGCTGGTCGAGCACTATGGCTGGCGAACGGCCTATCGGGCGCTAGGCGGCGTGCTGTTCGTCGCGCTGCCGGTCGCGCTGCTCGCGGTGCCCTGGCGCAGGATCACCGCGGGCCATCCGCAGCATCGGGCCGAGGCGCGTGACAGGTCGTCGCAGTCCGGCTGGACCCTGCGCGCGGCGATGCGCACGCGCATTTACTGGGCGATGGCGCAGGCCTTCTTCTGCACCGCGGTCGGCATGTTCGTGGTCATCGTGCAGACGGTCGCGTTCCTGATCGATGCTGGGTTCTCGCCGCTCACCGCCGCCAGCGCATTCGGCTTCGTCGGCATGCTGTCGGTCGTAAGCGTGACCGGCAGCGGCCTGCTCACGGAGCGTTTCGGCTACCGGCAAACGGTGTCGGCGAGCTTCGTCGGCACCGCGACCGGCATCGTGCTGCTGATGTTCCTGGCCGGAGCGCCGTCGACCGGCCTGCTGGTCGCCTACGTGGCGGTATTCGGCCTGTGCCAGGGCGTGCGCGGGCCGATCATCTCTTCGGTGTGCACGCGCTACTTCGCCGGCCCGCGCGTCGCGACGATTTACGGCACGATCTACGCGATGAATGCTCTCGGCGCAGCGGTCGGCTCGTTCATGGGCGGCGCACTCCACGATCTGAGCGGCGGCTACCGCACCGGCTTCGCCTTCGCTTTGTGCTTCGTCGCGCTGGCGGCCGCGCCGTTCTGGACCGTTCGCGCGCTGCGCGACTTCCGCTAGCCGGCGAGCAGGCCCTGCTCGCGTGCGGCACGTTCGAGCTCCTCGCGAAATGCGGGGTGTGCGATCGAAATCATGCGCGGCACGCGCTCGGCGAGCGTCAGCCCGCGCAGGTCGGCTGCGCCGTACTCCGTCACGAATACGCCTGCCTCCGCGCGCGGCGTTGCGACGGGGCCCGAAAGCCGGCCCACGATGCGCGAAGCGCGCGCCCCCGCGCTGGAACGCAGCGCGATGAGCGACACCCCGCCGGGCGACTGGTTGGCGGCGCGCACGAAGTCGGGCGCCCCCCCGACCGCGCCGAGGTACGAACCGTTCGCGACCTCTGCGTTCACTTGCCCGGTCAGGTCGACCTCGAGCGCCGAATTTATCGCGATGAACTTTGGAATCTGCGCAAGCACCCGCGGATCGTGGGTGTGCTCCACGCTGCGCAGCCAGATCTCGGGATTGTCGTGCGCGAAGTCGAACAGTCTGCGCGTTCCGAGCAGCGCGCCGCCGACGGTCCGGCCCGGGTCGAGCGTCTTGCGCGCATTGGTAATGACGCCGCGGCGCATCAGATCGACGATTCCGTCGCCGAGCGCGCCGGAATGCACGCCCAGGTCGCGCCGGTCTCCGAGCGCCTGCAGCACGGCGTCCGGCAGGGCGCCCAGGCCGGTCTCGACCGTGGCGCCGTCCGGCACGTAGGCGCTGGCGTGCGCAGCGATGCGGCGTTCGATCTCACCCGGCGGACCGTACGGAGCGGACGCGGGTTCGCGCGAGCTGGGTAGCGCCAGATCGAGATCCTCGGCGCGCAGTAGCCGCTCGCTGTACGTCCACGGGACCTGCTGGTTGATCTCCGCGACCACCACGCGCGCCGCCTCGAGCGCGGGCACGAGGTACTCCGCGGCCAGACCGAGGCTGTGTTCGCCGCGCGCGTTGGGCGGGCTGAGCTGCAGCAGCAGAACGTCCACGCGGATGCGCCGCGAGCGGATGAGGCCCGCAAGCTGGGAGTAAGGCACCGGGAGGATGTCCAGCGCCCCGGCATCTGCGAGAGCGCGGTTGCGTCCGGCGCCGCAGTACGCGACCAGCCGCAGATGGTCGGCGTGTTCCGGCCGGACGATGCCGGAGAAGTTGATGCCGAGAAAGGCTCTGGCGCCCGTATATGCGCCGCGCTGGGCGACGAAGGCTTCGACGAGCGTTTGCGGCTCGGCGCAGCCCTGTCCCCAAAGTACTCCGTCTCCGGGACGGATGAAGCCCGACAGATCGAGTGCGTCGGACGCCGCGACTTGCGCCATGCGCCGATGCTAACATTCGCGCCTCGTCTTTCCGGAGCGCCTCATGATCGATTCGCAGGCTTTCGACGTCCTGTTTCGCGCGGCGCGCACGCAAAACGGATTCCTCGATCGACCGGTCACCGATGAGCAGTTGCGCCAGATCTACGACCTCATGAAATGGGGCCCGACGACGCAGAACAGCCAGCCCATGCGAATCGTCTTCGTGCGCTCGCAGCAGGCCAAGCAAAAGCTCGCGCCAGCCCTCAGTCCGGGCAATCTCGACAAGACGATGAAGGCGCCGGTCACCGCCGTCATCGCCTACGACACGCGCTTCTACGATCATCTGCCGCGCACTTTCCCGAACAACCCGGCCGCGAAGAACAACTACGAGGGCGAGGAGAAGAAGGCCCACGTCGAGCGCACGGCGCTGCGCAACAGCTCTCTGCAGGGCGCCTATTTCATCATCGCGGCGCGCGCACTGGGCCTGGACTGCGGGCCCATGTCCGGCTTCGACAACGCCAAGGTGGACGCCGCCTTCTTCCCCGACGGCCGCTTCAAGTCGAACTTCCTCATCAATCTCGGGCGCGGCGACCCTTCGAAGATTTTCCCGCGCAACCCGCGCTTCGAGTTCGACGAAGTGTGCAAGGTCATGTAGCCGCGTCGAGCGCTGGTGCGCCGGCCGCCGCGGCGATGCGGTGCTAGCGCTCGAGCTCGATGTCGTCGTAGGACCTCGGGTCGGAGATCGGCTCGATGTGGCTGAACAGCGAGGCGTGGGGTAGCTGGGCGCCGATGCGCGCCTCGATCTCCTCGGCGATCTGGTGTGCGTGGTGCACGGTCCATTGGTCGGGTACCAGCAAGTGGAAGGACACGAAGCGGCGCGCGCCGGCGCGCCGCGTACGCACCGCATGGAACGCGACGCCGTAGCGCTTCGCATACTCCTGCAGGATTTTGGAAACTTCGTTGCGTTCGGCCTCGGGAATGGCAGCATCGAGCAGGCCGGCGAAGGAGCGCCGCATCAGCTTCGCGCCGGTCCACAGGATGTTCAGCGCCACCGCGATGGCAATCAGCGGATCGAGCAGCAGCCAGCCGCTGATGGCGACCAGCGCCACCGCGGCGAGCACGCCCGCGGAGGTCCAGACATCGGTGAGCAGGTGCCGCGCATCGGCTTCCAGCGTGATGCTGTGATAGCGCGCGCCCGCAGCGAGCAGCACGCGCGCGGTCCAGAAATTGACCGCCGAGGCGATGATCGAGATGGCGATGCCGAGCGCGGGGGCCTCCAGCGCCCGCGGAGCGATCAGCCGCGGCGCCGCCGCGTAGATGATTCCCGCCGCCGCCAGGACGATGAGCGCGCCCTCGAATCCGCTCGAAAAGTACTCGGCCTTCGAGCGGCCGAACGGATGCTCGGAATCGGGGGGCGCCTCCGCCAGGCGCAGCATCCATAGCGCGAGCAGCGCGGCGACCAGATTGACGAGGGACTCCAGGGCGTCGGACAGCATGCCGACCGAGCCGGTGATCACCCAGGCGGCGGTCTTGAGGCCGATGGTGAGCAGCGCCGCGGCCACGGAGAGCCAGGCATAGCGCTGCAGGCTGCGGTCCTGAATGATCATCGCGCGACCGGCTTTCCTTCTATAGCGCCAGATATTGCTCGCGCAGTACGGCGTCCGCTTCCAGCGCGCGCATGGCGCCAGAATAGCGCACGTGGCCCTTCTCGATGATGAATGCGCGGTCGGCCACCGTCTGCGCGAAATGCAGATTCTGCTCGCAGAGCAGCACCGTGAGACCCTCCCGCTTCAGCTCGAGCACTGTGCGCGCCATCTGCTGCACGATCAGCGGCGCCAGACCCTCGGATGGCTCGTCGAGCAGGATGGCGCGCGGGTTGCCCATCAGCGTGCGTGCGATGGTGAGCATCTGCTGCTCGCCGCCCGACATGTGCGCGCCGAGGCGGCTGCGCAGTTCGCCGAGGCTCGGAAACAGCCGGAACAGCCTCTCGCTGGTCCAGTGCGCCGCGTCCGAGCGCGCAGACTGGCGCCCGACCTCTAGGTTCTCCGCCACCGTGAGGTCGGTGAAGATGCGCCGGTCCTCGGGCACGTAGCCGATGCCCAGGCGCGCGATCTGGAACGGCTGCAGGTGGTCGATGCGCTTGCCCGCGAACCATATCTCTCCGGAGATCGGCCTCACCAGGCCGATGATCGACTTGAGGGCGGTGGACTTGCCCGCGCCGTTGCGGCCGAGCAGCACCACGATCTCGCCCGGGCCCGCGTCGAGATCCAGATCGAACAGGATTTGCGCTCGGCCGTAGCCGGCGTTCAGACGCCTGACTTCAAGCATGCGCGAAATGGCTCCCGAGGTACACCTCGCGCACCTGCGCATTCGCGCGCACGTCCTCCGGCTTGCCCTGGGCGATCAGCTCGCCGCGGCTCAGCACGAGAATGCGGTCCGCGTGCCCGAATACCACGTCCATATCGTGCTCGGTGAACAGCACGGCAATGCTCGCTCCATGTGCCAGGCCGACGACGAGCTGCATCAGCTCGCCGCGCTCTCTGGGCGCCATGCCGGCCGTCGGTTCGTCCATCAGCAGCAGCCGCGGCCGGTTCGCCAGGGCGATCGCGAGTTCGACGCGCTTGAGGTCACCGTAGGCGAGCACCGCGCACTGGCGCCCGGCTTGCTCGAGCATGCCGACGCGCGCGAGCAGCGCGTCGGCATCCTGGACATAGGACCTGCTCGCCAGGGCGGTGAGCGAGCGCAGTCGCCGGTGTTGCGACAGCAGCGCCATCTGGACATTCTCGCGCACCGTCATGGAGCCGAACGTGGCGGTGATCTGGAACGTGCGCCCGACGCCCAGGCGCCAGATTTCGTGCGGCTTGCGGCCGACCACGGCGCGGCCCGCGAGCTCGATGCTTCCGGCGTCCGGCGCGATCTGACCATTCAGCATGTTGAAGCACGTCGTCTTGCCCGCGCCGTTTGGACCGATCATCGCCACCAGCTCGCCCGGTGCGACCGCGAAGCCGACCCCGGATACCGCGCGCACGCCGCCATAGGCTTTCGTCAGACCGGTCACGCGCAGGATCGGTGCGCTCACCGGTTGTCCCCGTCGGTCGCAAAGCGAGCGCGCAGGAAGCCGGCAATCCCCTGCGGAAAGGCGAGCACCAGGGCGAGGATTACGATCCCGATGAGCGCGCGCCAGTATTCGACGCTGCGCGACAGCGTGTCCTGCAGCCAGGTGAAGAGCGCCGCACCCCATACGGGACCGGTCAGGGTCTGAATACCGCCGAGCAGCACCATGACCAGGCTATCGACCGAGCGCGGTACAGCGAGCGACTCGGGAGAGATGGACCCCTTGGAGAATGCGTACAGGGCGCCGCCCGCGCCGGCGAACAGGCCGGCGATCACGAACGCGGCCCATTGCTGGGCGCGCACGTCGATGCCGATCGCGCCGGCGCGCAGGGGAGAATCCCGGCCCGCGCGCAGCGCATAGCCGAACGGCGAGTACATGATGCGCCACAACGCGGCGATGGCAGCCGTGCACGCGGCGAGCGTCAGGTAGTAGTACGCCGTGCTCGAGGAGAGCCACCGTGCGGGCCAGATGCCGATCATGCCGTTCGAGCCTCCGGTCAGCGCATCCCACTGGAACACGATCGACCAGCTGATCTGCGCGAAGGCGAGCGTGAGCATGGCGAAATAGACGCCGGACAGCCGCACGCAGAACCAGCCGAACGCCAAGGCCGCGGCGCCGGAGAGCAGAGGGCCGAGCGCCAGGGCGAGCTCCATCGGCAGCCCGCCGCGCTTCAGCAGCAGCGCAGCGCCGTACGCGCCGAGGCCGAAATACGCGGCGTGGCCGAAGGAGTGCAACCCGCCAGGCCCCATGATGAAGTGCAGGCTGACGGCGAGCAGCGCGAACACCAGTACCTCCGTGAGCAGAATCAGCGTGTAGCCGTGCGAGACAAGCGGCACGAGGGCGAGGGCGCCGACGAGCGCGACGAGCGCGCCGAAAGCGGTGCGCGACGGCGGCCGGAGCGGGGCCTCGATCGCGCCCGAGCCGCGCGGCTGGGACGGCGGCCGGCCAAACAGCCCCCACGGGCGCAGCACCAGCACCACCGCCATGACGACAAACTCGACCACCAGGGTGAGCTTGGAGAGCGAGAATACCTGGCCGGCGATGGCGATGTCGCCGATGCCGATGCAGAAAGCCTTGACCTCGGCGATCAGCAGCGCGGCGAGAAACGCCCCGCCGATCGAGCCCAGCCCGCCTACCACCACCACCACGAACGCATCGGCGATGACCGACAGATCGAGAAACAGGCTGGCGGGCTCGCGCGGAATTTGCAGCGCACCCCCGGTCCCGGCGAGCAGGGCGCCGAGCGCAAAGACGCCCGTGAACAGCCATTTCTGATTGACGCCGAGCGCGCTCGCCATGTCGCGGTCCTGCGTTGCGGCGCGCACCAGGGTGCCCCACCGGGTGCGGCGCAGGAGCCAATGCAGCGCGAAGAGCACGGCCGGTCCGAGCGCGATCAGCAGCAGATCGTACTCGGGGAAGCGTCTTCCGGCGATGGTCAGCGCGCCCTCGAGGCCCGGCGCCCGCGGCCCGAGCAGGTCCTCGGGCCCCCACGCCCACAGCGTGAAGTCCTGAATCACGAGCAGTAGCGCGAAGGTCGCGAGCAATTGCAATAGTTCGGGCGCGGCGTAGAGGCGGCGCAGGACGAGGCCTTCGATCAGCGCCCCGGCGAGCCCGATGGCGACCCCGGAGAGCAGCACGCCGCTCCAGAAGCCGGTTGCGCCGTGGCCGAAGTGACCGATCAGCGTGTAAGCGAGGTACAGGCCGAGCATGTAGAACGATCCGTGCGCGAAGTTGATGATGCGGGTCACGCCGAAGATGAGCGACAGACCCGCGGCGACCAGGAACAGCGAGCTCGCGCCGGCCAGGCCGTTCAGGAACTGGAGCAGGACCGCCGACGCACTCATGGGCGGCGGAGCCGGAAGACGGCTAGTGCTTGCGCAGGAGCTTCGCCTCGGCGGGCGAGGGCAGGTAATCCGCGCCGTTGGCAAAGTGCCAGTTGACCATCACGCCTTTGCCGTCTTTTCTGGCGAGCTGTCCCACGTAGGCGCCCATCGTCGATTGATGATCGACGGCGCGGTAGACGATCGGGCCGAAGGGGGTCTCCACTTGCAGGCCCTCGAGCGCCGCGATGAGTTTGTCGCTGTCGGTCGAGCGGGCCTTCCTGAGCGCATCGGCCACGGTGTACATCGTCGTGTAGCCGACGACCGAGCCCACGCGCGGATAGTCGTTCCAGCGCTTCTCGTAGGCATTCAGGAACTTCGTGTGCTCCGGGGTCTTGATCTGGTCCCAGGGATAGCCCGTCACCCACCAGCCTCCCGGAGTCTCGTCCTTCAGCGGATCGAGGTACTCGGGCTCGCCGCCGAGCAGGTTGAACACGGCGCGTCCCTTGAACAGCCCGCGGATGTTGCCCTCGCGCACGAACTTCTGCAGGTCCGCTGCGAACAGGGAGCTGAAGATCGCGTCGGGTTTTGCATCGAGCAAGGCTTGCACCACCGCGCCCGCATCGATCTTGCCGAGCGGCGGCGCCTGCTCCGCGACGATCTCGATGCCGGGCTGTGCCTGGGCCATCAATTGCTTGAAGGACGCGGTCGCCGACTGGCCGTACTCGTAATTCGGATAGACGATCGCCCAGCGCTTCTTCTTCAGCTTAGCGGCCTCGGGCACCAGCATGGCCACCTGCATGTAAGTGGATGGCCGCAGCCGGAACGTGTACCGGTTGCCGTCCTGCCATACGATCTTGTCGGTCAGCGGCTCCGCCGCAATGAACACCGTCTTGCGCTGATTGGCGAGGTTCGCCACCGCGAGGCCGACGTTCGAGGCGAAGGTGCCCATGAGCAGGCTGACGCGGTCGCGCGTGATGAGCTCCTCCGCTACGCGCACCGCGGTTCCCGGATCGCCGCCGTCGTCGCGCGAGACGACTTCGAGCTTGCGGCCGTCCACTCCGCCGGACGCGTTGATTTCCTCGAGCGCGAGCTGCCATCCTTTCTTGTAAGGTTCGAGGAACGCGGGGAACACCTTGTAGCTATTCAGCTCGCCGACCTTGATCGGCTGGGCGGCTGCGCCGGATATCGGCATGCTCGCGCTCGCAGCCGCGAACACGGTCGCGAGGATGGTGTAAGGGATTTTCATCGACCGCTCCGTAGGACTTTCGATCGCCCACGCGAACTTAGCACACGCACCGCTGCGGCGCTATGCGGCCTTTTTGCCGGCGCGCAGCTTGAGCCTCCGGAGGCAGCGGTCAACCCATTGCGCGGTCAGCTTTTCGTGCACGCCATTCTGCCGCAGGCGCTGGTCGAGCGCGGCGAAGTCGACGAGGTCGAGCGGCTGGTCCTGGTTGAAGCAGGAGAACACGTAGCTGCGATCGCCGCTCACCGGATCGACGTGAGGCTGCAGGCATTGCGCGCACACCTCCTTCATCATGCATTGCATCGGCGAGTTGATCGAGCCGATGCCGAGGTGCGCCGACTTGAGATGCACCTTGAGGCTTTCGTGCCGGGCGCGCGCCACGGCCGCCATCATGCGATCGGAGCCGATCGCGATCAGCCGGTCGCAATCGTGGAACGAGATCGGCTGTAGGCCGAGCCGCCCGGAAGCATAGGCGAGCATCGCCTCGACGATGTTGCCGACAAAGCCGCGGTCCTGGGGGCGTGACGGCGCGAAGCCGGGCGCCTCGTCGCAGCACCAGACCACCGCATCGGCCGCCGCCTCGATCTCCCCGATCTTGTAGCGATCGATCACCCGCTTGTAACCTGCGAAGTAGAGCACCTTAGAGCCCGCGGCGCGCAGCGCCTGGCCGATGGAAAACAGCACCGCGTTCCCCAGGCCGCCGCCGACGAGCACCACCGTCTCGTCGCGCGGGATCTCGGTCGGCGTCCCGGTCGGTCCCATCAGGACCACCGGCTCGCCGGGCTTGAGGTGCGCGCACAGGTCGGACGAACCGCCCATCTCGAGGATGATGGTCGAGAGCAGGCCGCGCGGCTTGTCGACCCATGCGCCGGTGAGCGCCAGCCCTTCCATGGCGAGCGTCGTGCCGTCGATCTTCGGCGCCAGCGTCTCGAAGTTCTGCAGCCGGTAGAACTGTCCGGGGTGGAACTCGCGCGCTGCCCTCGGGGCGCGCACCACGACCTCGACGATGCTCGGCGTTAGCCGCTTCACCTCGTGCACCCGCGCGCGCAGCTCGTCGTTTAGCCGCTCGAGGAACGCTGCGTCGTCGAGCGGCGAAGCCGGCGCGACGCGTCCCAGAACCTCGCTCACCAGCGGATAGCCCTGCTTCGCGCCGCCCATCGCCTTGACCACGTTGCCGAAGAAGGACGGGTGCAGGTCGCCGAAATAGCTCGCGAAGCGGCCGTCCGGGGCGCGCCACATCAGGATGTCGGCCTGCTCGGGCTTGGAGATCGCGCGCTCGGGCTCGACCGGCTGGCCCTCGCGGTCGCAGGCCTCGAAATACTTGCCGTCCAGGCGGAAGTGCTCGGGGTCCTCGCGTCCGAGCACCGTGTTGGGCTGCGTGCCTGCAGCCACTAGCACCGCGCGCGCCGGCAGCTCGATCTCGGCGCCGCCCTGCTGCGCGAAGCGCACCGCGCGCGCGTGGCCGAACTCGTCCAGTTCGATGCGGGTCGGCGACAGGCCTTCGACGAAGCCGATGCCTTCTTCGAGCGCCTTCTCCACTTCCTCGTGGTTCAGCGTGTAGGAGGGCGAGTCGACCAGGCGCCGGCGGTAGACGATCTGCACGCCGCCCCAGGACTTGAGCAGCTCCACGACGCGGGCCTCGCGCCCTTCGCGCCGGGCGCGCTCGCGCTCGGCGCGCATCTCGCGGGCATGCGCGAGGAACTCGTCGGCGATACCCGCCTCCTCGCGGTTCCACGGCGCGCGCACGACAGCTTCGCCGCGCTCGCCGCACAGCCCGTCGTAGCGCGTCAGGAACTTCTCCACCTGGACGACGTAATAGGCGAGCGACTCGGTCGCCGTGTCGATGGCGGTCAGGCCGCCGCCGATCACCACCACGGGCAGGCGTATCTGCAGGTTGGCGATCGAGTCACGGCGCGCCGCGCCGGTCAGCTGCAGCGCCATCAGGAAATCGGAGGCAGCCCGCACGCCGCGCGCCAGGCCATTCGGGATATCGAGCAGGGTGGGGCGTCCGGCGCCGGCGGCCAGCACGATGTGATCGAAGCCCATCTCGAGCGCGCTTCGGGCCGTGACGGTGCCGCCGAAGCGAACGCCGCCGAACATCGCGAAGGCGCTGCGCCGCTCGAGCAGCAGGCGGATGACCTTGAGGAAGTTCTTGTCCCAGCGCACGGTGATGCCGTATTCGGCGACGCCGCCGAAGCCGGCCATCACGCGCCCATCAAGCGGCTCGCGCAGCTCCGCGATATCGCGCACCGGGCGGAACGGCCGGCGCCGGCCATGGGCGTCGACCCCGGACAGCGCGGGGTCGAGCGGCTCGATCTTCAGGCCGTCGATGCCCACCACGGTATGGCCGTCGTTCAGCAGGTGGTGGGCGAGGGTGAACCCCGCGGGCCCCAGGCCGGTCACCAGCACGCGCTTGCCGCTCGCGGGCCTCGGCACCGGGCGGCGCAGGCTGAGCGGATTCCAGCGCGTGAGCAGGGAGTAGATCTCGAACCCCCAGGGCAGCTCGAGCACGTCCTTCAGGGTGCGCGTCTCGGCCTGCGGAATGTCGACCGGATCCTGCTTCTGGTAGATGCACGACTTCATGCAGTCGTTGCAGATGCGGTGGCCGGTGCCCGCGACCATGGCGTTGTCCACCGTGATCACGGCCAGCGCCGCGAGCGGCAGGCCGCGCGTCTTCACCATGTGGAACTCTGAGATCTTCTCCTCGAGCGGGCAGCCGGCGAGCGTCACGCCGAACACCGTCTTCTTGAAGCCCTTGGCAGGCGGCTTTTCCTTCAATCCCTTGGAGCACGAGTCCTTGCCCTGCTCGTGGCACCAGATGCAGTAATTCGCCTGGTCGAGCGCTCCGACCAGGTCCGTGCCGCGGTCGGTAAGCGCGAAGCCCTCGCGGCGGCGCAGGTGATCGCTTGCCAGCGTGTGGCGCGCCGCGCCCTGCAGCGACTCGGTGTGCAACGGCACCAGGCGCATGAAGTCGAGCTTGCGCGGCGCCTTGAACAGCACCCCAGCATGGTGCCTGGCGCGCCCCTCCGGTGTGCCCGCGGCCCAGGCCGCGTAGCGCGCGGCGAGGTCGAGCTCGCGCGCATGCGCGGCCTCGTCGTCTTGCCACGCCGTGACCGCGCGCGCATAGGCGAGCTCGCTGAACGGCTCGCCGAAGGCGCGCGCGAGCTCCGCCTCGGCGGCCGCGGCGTCGAATCCCTGCAGCTCTTCGGGTTTGACCTTGTGCAGCGCACGCCGCTGCACGAACAGCCTCTTCACCGCGTAGAGCGGCGCGAGCTCATGGTGGCGCGCGGCGAGCCGCTGCAGCTCGGAACCGATGCCGAACAGGCGGCCGAGAAAATCCTCCAGCGGCGGCGCGAGCGCGATCAGGAGATCGGATTCTTCCTTCGCTGCGAGCGCCTCCGGCCCGGCACGCACGCTCTCCAGCCGGGCGCGCAAGGCGGCATCGGCCTCGCCCACCCAATCGAGGAAGGCGGCGTCCAGGCGCAGCAGCCCGGCGCGCTGGTACAGGTCCTCGAAGGAAAAGCCGAAGGAAAGCTGCAGTTGCGGGGAGGGTGTCGTCAAAATCGGGTCGCGTGTCCGGAAGGCGTGGGATTCTCGCCGATTGAACGCGCTCCCTCAAGGCACGCGGCGGCGCGTAGCACTATCGTGCATGCCATTTGCCGAGCGGCGAGCCGAGCGTTTAGCATGCGCAACCGGACAGCCATCCCTTCAGAAGGAAGTCTCCATGCAGATCAGGAACAGCGTATTTCTCGTCACCGGGGGCGCCTCCGGGCTGGGCGCCGCCACCGCCCGCATGGCGGCCGAAAACGGCGGCAAGGTGGTGATCGCGGACATGCAGGTCGACGCGGGCGAGAAGCTCGCGAGGGAGCTCGGCGCGGGCGCCCGCTTCGTCAAGACCGACGTGACGGCCGAGGCCGATGCCAAGGCGGCGGTCGATCTGGCAGTGAAGGAGTTCGGCGGGCTGCACGTGCTGGTGAACTGCGCCGGCATAGCGATCGGCGAGAAGACCATCGGCAAGGAAGGGCCGCACAAGCTGGCCAACTTCGCGCGCGTGATCAGCGTCAACCTGATCGGTACGTTCAACATGATCCGCCTTGCCGCGGACGCCATGGCGAAGGCGGGGCCGAACGCCGCGGGCGAGCGCGGCGTGATCATCAACACCGCCTCGGTCGCCGCGTTCGACGGGCAGATCGGGCAGGCGGCCTACTCCGCATCCAAGGGCGGCGTGGTCGGCATGACGCTGCCGATCGCGCGCGACTTGTCGCGCAGCGGCATTCGCGTGTGCACCATCGCGCCGGGGATTTTCGAGACGCCGATGCTGCTCGGCATGCCCAAGGAGGTGCAGGAGTCGCTCGGCCAGATGGTTCCGTTCCCGTCGCGGCTGGGACGGCCCGCGGAGTACGCGCAGCTCGCGCGCAGCATCATCGAGAACGAGATGCTGAACGGCGAGGTGATCCGTCTGGACGGCGCGATCCGCATGGCGCCGAAGTGACGCGGCGCTAGCGTGCGGACGGCGGCAGCGGTTCCTCGCGCAATTCGCGCTTGTACAGATGCGCGCGCTCGATGTAGATGCGCGCGGCCCTGAGAAGGAAGTCGCGTTCGTCACGGCGCAGGTCGCGCACTACCTTGCCCGGCGAGCCGACCACCAGCACGCCGTCCGGAATCTCCTTGCCCTCGGGGATGAGCGTATTGGCGCCGAGAAGACACCCGTTGCCGATGCGCGCGCCGTTCATCACCACGCTGTTGATGCCGACAAGGCTGCCCTCGCCGATCGTGCAGCCGTGCAGCATCGCCTTGTGGCCTACAGTGACCATGCGCCCGAGCGTCAGCGGGTAGCCCGGATCGACGTGCAGCACCGAGCCGTCCTGCACGTTGACGCCCTCGCCGATGTGCACCTGGTCGTTGTCGGCCCGGATCACGACCTTGAACCAGATGCTGACATCGTTGTCCAGTGCAATCGAGCCGACGAGGGTCGCGTCGTGGGCGATGAAATGGTGCGCGCCGCGCAATTCGACGCGGCGCTCTCCGAGAGAGAATATAGGCATGCGAATATCATAGCTTGAGGAGTCGCGGTGAAGGTTGTCGTGCTCGGAGCGGGGGTGATCGGCGTCACCAGCGCCTGGTATCTCGCTGATGCGGGTCACGAGGTGACGGTGATCGACCGTCAGCCCGAGGCGGGGCTGGAGACGTCGTTCGCCAACGGCGGGCAGATCTCGGCCGGACACGCCGAGCCCTGGGCGCGCCCGGGGGTGCTGCCGAAGATCCTGCGCTGGATCGGGCGCGAGGACGCTCCATTGCGCTTCCGGCCGCGCCTCAACCTGGCGCAGTGGCAATGGGCGCTGCGCTTCCTCGGCGAATGCCTTCCCGGACGCCTCGAGCGCAATACCCGCGAGCTGGCCGGGCTCGCCCTATACAGCCGCGAATGCCTGATCGAGCTGCGCGAGCGGACCGCCATCCGATACGACGAACTGCGCCGCGGCATCCTGCACTTCTGCACCGAAGAGCGGGACTTCGAGGCGCTCGCGCGTCACGCGATGGCAATGCGCCAGCTCGGCATCCAGCGCGAAGTGAAGACCGCGGCGGAGTGCATCGCGATCGAGCCGGCGCTGCGCGCGAGCAGCGTGCCAGTGGTCGGCGGCGTCTTCACGCCACAGGACGAATCGGGCGACGCGCACGCCTTTACTCGGACGCTTGCAGACAAGGCGCGCGAGCGCGGCGTGGCGTTCCTCTACGGGCGCACGATCGAGGCGATCGAAGCGGCAGGCGGCCAGGTGACCGGCGTGCGCCTGCGCGGCGAGGCGCGGCGCGTCGACGCCGACGCGTACCTGGTGGCGCTGGGCAGCTACAGCCCGCTGATTCTCGCCGCGCTCGGCGTGCGCGTCGCCGTCTACCCGTTGAAGGGCTACTCGGTCACCCTGCCGCTGCCGCACGACGCGGGCGAGAGCGCGCCGAGCGTCAGCCTGACCGACGAAGCCTGCAAGATCGTCATCACCCGCATGGGCGAGCGCCTGCGCGCCGCGGGCACCGCCGAGCTGGCGGATTACGACGCGAGCATCGACGAAGTACGCTGCAAAGCGATCGTGGCGCGCGTGCGCCGGCTCTTCCCGGCGCTCGATACGAGCCGCGAAGCGCACTACTGGGCAGGTCTGCGTCCCGCGACTCCGAGCAACGTTCCAGTCATCGGCCGAACGCGCCTGCGCAACCTGTTCCTCAATACGGGACACGGAACGCTGGGCTGGACGCTCGCCTGCGGCTCGGCGCGCGCGCTCGCCGACCTGATGTCGGGCCGGCGGCCAGACGTCAGGTTCGCGTTCGCGTGAACCACGCGCCGATGCGTCCGAGCGAATCGCTGTTCTTCGACATCCGACGCCTGCGCTATCACGTGCGCCGCTGGCCAGGGAAAGCCGCGCGCCGCCTGGTGCTGCTGCACGGTTGGATGGACGTATCGGCCTCGTTCCAGTTCCTGGTCGACGAGCTCGCCGGCGACTGGGACGTGTACGCGCCGGACTGGCGCGGCTACGGCCTCACCGGCTGGGGAAGCTCCGACTGCTACTGGTTCCCGGATTACATCGCAGACCTCGATGCGCTGCTCGAGCGCATCGAGCCGGGGCGCGCCGTAAACCTGGTGGGGCACAGCCTGGGTGGGAATGTGGCCGCGCTGTATGCGGGCATCCGACCCGCGCGCGTGGCGCGCCTGGTGAATCTGGAAGGCTTCGGCATGGCGGCCACGCGCCCCGAGCAGGCGCCCGGCCGCTACGCGCGCTGGTTGGACGAGCTGCGCGACCCTCCCGGCCTGCGGCCATACGCGAGCTTCGCTGCGCTCGCCGACCGCCTGCAGGCGGGCAACCCCCGGCTGACGCGCGCGCGCGCAGCGTTCCTCGCGCAGCATTGGGGACGTCAGACCGAGGACGGCAGCGTCGTGCTGCGCGGCGACCCGGCGCACAAGATCATCAACCCGATTCTTTACCGCTACGAGGAGGCGCGCGAGGTCTGGCGCCAGGTACGCGCAGCCGTACTGTGGATCGACGCGAGCGAGTCTGACTCGCTCGCGCGCATGAAGATCGATCGGGAGTCGTACGCGGAAAGGCGCGCGGAGTTTACCCGGCTGAGGTATGAAATGGTGCAAGGCGCGGGCCACATGCTGCATCACGACCAGCCGGCGCCGCTCGCGCGGCTGATCGAGGCGTTCATGGCGGAGCCCGCGTGAACGTCGATCTGCATTGCCATTCGACCGCCTCGGACGGCGCGCTGCCGCCTGGGGCGCTGGTGCGGCGCGCGGCGGAGCGGGGCGTCGACGTGCTCGCATTGACCGACCATGACCAGTCGGAGGGGCTGGCAGAGGCGCGCGCGGCGGCGCGCACGCTGCCGCTCGAACTGATCGACGGCGTCGAGATCTCGGTGACCTGGCGCGGGATCACCCTGCATGTGCTCGGACTGCGTATCGACCCGGGCAATGCGGCGCTCGCCGAGGGCCTGTGCACAGTGCGCGCCGGGCGCCTCGAGCGCGCGCGCGCGATGGCCGAGGCGCTCGCGCAGGCAGGCATCTACGGCACCCTAGAGGGCGCGTTGCGGCACGCCGATCAGCCGGCGCTCGTGGGCCGCACGCACTTCGCGCGCCACCTGGTGGAGGTCGGGGTCGCCGCCGACGTGCGCGACGTATTCAGGAGATTTCTGGTGCCGGGCAAGCCGGGCTACGTTCCCCACCGTTGGGCGGCCCTCGGCGATGCGCTCGGCTGGATTCGGGGCGCTGGCGGACAGGCGGTGCTTGCGCATCCGGGTCGCTACGCGCTGTCGCCGGGCGCGCTGGAGGCCTTGCTGGTCGAATTCTGCGCAAACGGCGGCGCGGCGCTCGAGGTGGTGAGCGGCAGCCATACCCCCGACCAGTATGCGCTGTTTGGCGCGCTGGCGACGAAGCACGGCCTGGCGGCTTCGCGTGGCTCGGACTTCCACGCGCCCGGGGAAGGCGCGGAGCTCGGCACGCTGCCGCAACTGGACGCGCGGCTGCGTCCGGTATGGCACAAGTGGGAGATCTGACGGCGTGGCGCAGTACTTCGCCGTGCACCCCACGCATCCGCAGCTGCGCCTGGTGCGCAAGGCCGCGGACATCGTGCGCCGCGGCGGACTGATCGCGTACCCGACGGATTCCTGTTACGCGCTCGGCTGCCACCTGGGCGACGCCAAAGCGCTCGAGCGCCTGCGTCGCGTGCGCGGCGTCGACGAACGGCATCATCTGACGCTCGTGTGTCGGGACCTTTCGGAGATCGCGACCTATGCGATCGTCGATAACGTGCAGTATCGCCTGCTGAAGGCGGCCACGCCGGGCAGCTATACCTTCATCCTGCGGGCGACACGCGAGGTGCCCCGGCGCCTCATGCATCCCAAGCGCAAGACGATCGGCGTGCGCGTGCCTGCGCACGCGGTGGCGCAAGCGCTCCTCGCAGAGCTGGACGAGCCGATGCTATCGGCGACCCTGATACTGCCGGGCGACACGAGCCCTCCGTCTGAGCTGAAAGAAGTTCGCGCACGCCTCGAGCACGACCTCGATCTCATGCTCGACTCCGGCCCTTGCGGTACCGAGCCGACCACGGTGATCGACCTTTCGGCGGACGAGCCCGCGCTGCTGCGCAAAGGCCGCGGGCCGCTCGAGGCGATCGGCCTGGCCCGCTGAGCCGCGCCGACCGCGCGCGGCGCGTCTGCTAGAATTACGCGCTTCGTCATGGCGCGTCGATGGACGTCTCCCACCTCGTACAAACAGTCGCCGTCTACGCCATCCCGGTGCTTCTCGCGATCACGCTGCACGAGGCGGCGCACGGCTACGTCGCGCGCCACTTCGGCGACATGACCGCGTACGCACAGGGCCGCATCAGCCTCAATCCGCTGCGTCACGTCGACCTGCTCGGGACCATCGTGGCGCCTTTGCTGATCCTGCTCGTGTCGGGCGGAAAGTTCCTGTTCGGCTGGGCAAAGCCCGTCCCGGTCAATTACTCGGCGCTGCGACGTCCCAAGCAACACATGGCCTGGGTGGCTGCCGCGGGGCCGGCCGCGAACCTGCTGATGGCAATGGGATGGGCGGTGCTGTTGCGCGTCGGAGTGTCACTCAGCGCGCGCAGCGAGGCGTGGCTCGCGGTGCTGAAGCACTTCGGCATTTCCGGACTGGTCGAGGTGGTGCTGCGCCACGGTAGCGGGCCCGCTGAATTCCTCATCGGCGTCGGCGCGGCGGGCGTCATGGTGAACGTCGTCCTGATGCTGCTCAACCTGCTTCCCATTCCGCCGCTCGACGGCGGGCGCATCGTGACCGGCCTGCTGCCGCGCGGCGCGGCGTGGCAGTTCGCGCGCATCGAGCCGTGGGGACTGCCGATTCTGCTGCTGCTGCTGTTCACCAACGTCCTGGGGAGCGTCCTCGCCCCGTTGTTCAACGAGACGGAGGCGCTCATCCGCGCCTTCGTCCTGCTCTAGGGCGCGCCATGTACGAAACGCGCGTGCTGTCGGGCATGAGACCAACCGGAGCCCTGCACCTCGGTCATTACCACGGCGTGCTGAAGAACTGGGTCCGCCTGCAGGCCGAATATCCCTGCCTGTTCTTCGTGGCCGACTGGCATGCGCTCACCACCGACTACGAGACGCCCGACTACGTGCAGAGAAACGGCTGGGAGATGGTGGTTGACTGGCTGGCGGCGGGCGTCGATCCGACGCAGGCGACGCTGTTCGTGCAGTCCCTCGTGCCGGAGCACGCCGAGTTGCACCTGTTGCTTTCGATGATGACGCCGCTCGGCTGGCTCGAGCGTGTGCCGACCTACAAGGATCAGCAGGAAAAGCTCACCGACCGCGATCTTTCCACCTACGGCTTCCTTGGCTACCCGCTGCTGCAGTCGGCCGACATCCTGATCTACCGCGCGAAATACGTGCCGGTAGGCGAGGATCAGGTACCGCACGTGGAGTTCACGCGCGAGGTCGCGCGCCGCTTCAACCATCTCTACGGGCGCGAGGCAGGCTTCGAGGACAAGGCGAAGGCCGCAGTGAAGAAGATGGGCTCGAAGAAATCGCGCCTGTTCAACGAACTGCGCAGCCGTTTCCTGGAGCAGGGCGACGCCGAGGCGCTTCAGCGCGCGCAGGCGCTGCTCGAGGAGCAGCAGAACCTGTCGCGCGGCGACCGCGAGCGCCTGTACGGCTGGCTGGAAGGAAGCGGCAAGAAGATCCTGGTCGAGCCCGACGTGCTGCTCACCGAGGCCTCGCGCCTGCCGGGACTGGACGGCCAGAAGATGTCCAAGTCCTACGGCAACGCGATCGAGCTGCGCGACGAGCCGGCGACGGTGACACGCAAGATCCGCACTATGCCGACCGATCCTGCCCGCGTGAAGCGCAGCGATCCCGGCAATCCCGAGCGTTGTCCCGTGTGGCAGCTGCATCTGGTCTACTCGAACGCCGAGCGCAAGGACTGGGTGCAGCAGGGTTGCACGACTGCCGCGATCGGCTGCCTGGATTGCAAGCAGCCCGTGATCGACGCGGTGCTCGCCGAGCTGGCGCCGATGCGCGAGCGCGCACAGGCCTACCGCGACGATCCTACGCTGGTGAGGAACATCATTGCCGACGGCTGCGAGCGCGCGCGCAAGCTCGCTGGCGAGACGATGCGCGACGTGCGCGAGGCCATGGGCCTCGACTACGGCTGATGAGCGAACCCATTCAGCTGACCGTCCCGACGCCGGCGCCGGTCGCGCGCATCTACGGCGAGCCGCTGATCGAGCTGCCGCAGGATCTCTACATTCCGCCCGACGCGCTCGAGGTGTTCCTGGAGGCGTTCCAGGGGCCGCTCGACCTGCTGTTGTACCTCATCCGCAAGCAGAATCTCGACGTGCTCGACATTCCAATGGCTCCGCTGACGCGCCAGTATCTCGAGTACGTCGAGGCGATGCGCGTCAAGAATCTCGAGCTCGCCGCGGAGTACCTGGTCATGGCCGCCGTGCTGATGTCGATCAAGTCGCGCATGCTGCTGCCGCGCCCGCCCGCCGCCGGCGAGGAGGAAGAAGATCCGCGCGCCGAACTGGTGCGCCGGCTGCTCGAGTACGAGCAGATCAAGAAGGCGGCGCTCGCGCTCGACCAGCTGCCCCAGGCGGGGCGCGACGTGATGGCGATCTCGGTGTGGATCGAAAAGGCGGTGGTCGAGCGCCTGCCGGACGTGAATCCGCAGGACCTCGCCGAGGCCTGGCGCAGGCTGCTGCACCGCGCGCGCCTCGCTGCGCACCACCGGGTGTCGCGCGAGGAGCTCTCGGTGCGCGAGCACATGAGCGCCATCTTGCGCCGGCTGCGCGAGCACCGCGTACTCGAGTTCACGGAACTGTTCGATCCCGCGCGCGGCGTCGCCGTGCTGGTGGTCAACTTTCTCGCCATGCTCGAGCTCGCCCGCGAGCTGCTCATCCTGGTCACGCAAGCCGAGGGCTTCGCGCCGATCTACGTAAAATTGTCCGATGCTGAATCCGACTGAGGTCAAGCGCGTCATCGAGGCCGCGCTGCTCGCGTCGCAGGAGCCGCTCTCGCTCGGCGACCTGAGACGGCTGTTCGACGAGGAGATCGGCGCAGATACCCTGCGCCGGCTGCTGGGCGAGCTGCGCGAGGAGTGGAGCTCGCGCGCCGTCGAGCTCGTGAACCTCGCGAGCGGCTGGCGCTTCCAGACGCGCCCCGATTTCCAGCCGTTCGCGGACCGCTTGCATCCGGAGCGTGCGCCGCGCTATTCGCGCGCGGTGATGGAGACGCTCGCCATCGTCGCCTACCGCCAGCCGGTGACGCGCGGCGACATCGAGGACATTCGCGGCGTTGCCGTGTCCGCGCAGATCGTCCAGACGCTCGAAAATCGCGGCTGGATTGATGTCGTCGGTCACCGCGAAACCCCGGGCCGGCCGGCGCTCTACGCGACGACCAAGCGATTCCTGGACGACCTCGGGCTGCGTACGCTCGAGGAGCTTCCCCCGCTGGAAGAGATCGCGAGGACCCTGGAGCTTGAGCCGGCCGCGCCACAGGTCGAGTCAGCCTCCGGCGGGTGAAGCGGCGCGCGGCGAGCGCCTGCAGAAGCTGCTCGCCGCCGCGGGGCTCGGTTCGCGGCGGGAAATCGAGGGCTGGATCGCCCAGGGGCGCGTCTCGGTCTCCGGTCGCACGGCGCGCCTCGGCGACCGCGCCACGGCCGAGGATTTGGTCTGCCTGGACGGCGAGCCGGTGCGTGGCGGAGCGCGCGCAACGGTCCTGCCGCGGGTGCTCCTTTATCACAAGCCGGTCGGCGAGATCGTCACGCGCAGCGATCCGCAGGGACGTCCGACCGTGTTCGCGCGCCTGCCGTCCCTCGCGTCTGGGAAATGGACCTCGGTCGGGCGGCTGGACGTCAACACCTCAGGCCTGCTCGTACTGACCGATTCGGGCGAGCTCGCAAACCGGTTGATGCATCCGCGCTACGGCATCGAGCGCGAGTATCTGGTGCGCGCCCTGGGCCGGCTCGGCGCCGCCGAACGGCAAGCACTGTTGACCGGCGTGCGGCTGGAGGACGGGCGGGCGGCCTTCGACAGCCTCGAGCCGGCGGGCACGGCGAAAGCCGACGCGGCAGCCAACCGCTGGTACCGGGCGAGCTTGCGCGAGGGACGCAAGCGCGAGGTGCGGCGCATGTTCGAGGCGGTCGGCTTGCGCGTAAGCCGGCTGATACGCACGCGCTTCGGGACGCTCGAGCTGCCGCGCGATCTGCCGACGGGGCAGGTGCGCGAGCTCTCGCCCGGCGAGGTACGCGCACTGATGGAGCGCCTCGGTTTGGCACGCTGAGCAGCGAGACCCCGCAGGGCGTTGTTTCGCAGAGGAAAAGAGGCTATAATTCACAAGCTTTGAGGAACGGGACGCAGTCCCGGCAGCGAAAAGATGGGCTTCGGCCCATTTTTTGTTTGCACGACAGTATTTTGACGTGATGGGAGCGATCGCCGGCATCGTTGAGCCCGTCGTGACGGGCATGGGCTACGACCTGGTGGACACGCAGGTGTCGGGCCGCGGCCGGCTGGTGCGCATCTTCATCGACAAGACGGGCGGAGTGACGGTGGACGACTGCGCCGAGGTGAGCCGCCAGCTGATGCGGGTGTTCGAAGTCGAGAGAATCGACTACGAGCGGCTCGAGGTGTCGTCGCCGGGTCTGGACCGGCCGCTGCGCAAGGCTTCGGATTTCGAGCGCTTCGCCGGCCAGCGCGTCGATGTGCGCATGAGGAACCCGGACGCCAGCGGCCGACGCAGGTTCGTCGGGCGGCTGGAGGGCGTGCAAGGTGAGGCGGCCACGGTGATCGTCGACGGCCGCGCGGTGGCGCTTGAATTGTCGGGCATGGAGCGGGCCAGGCTCGTTCCTGAGCTTTGATCGGAGAGTATCGAGATGAGTCGTGAACTTCTGCTTCTAGTGGACGCGCTGGCGCGCGAAAAGAACGTCAATCGGGACGTCGTATTCGGCGCGCTGGAGATGGCGCTCGCCTCGGCGACGAAGAAGCGCTACAGCGACGACGTGGACGTTCGGGTCGCGATCGACCGCAACACCGGCGGGTACGAGTCCTTCCGCCGCTGGAAGGTGGTGCCCGACGACGCGGTTGAGCTGCCGCCGGCGCAGATCGCCCTTTCGGAGGCGCAGAAGCGCAAGTCCGATATCAAGCTCGAGGAGTTCATCGAAGAGCCGCTCGAGGCGATCGAGTTCGGCCGCATTGGCGCGCAAACCGCCAAGCAGGTCATCCTGCAGCGGATCCGGGACGCCGAGCGCGAGCAGATCCTGAACGACTTCCTCTCGCGTGGCGACGAGCTCGTGACCGGCACGGTGAAACGCATGGAGCGCGGCAACGCGATCGTCGAATCCGGCCGCCTGGAGGCGCTGCTGCCCCGCGAGCAGATGATCCCGAAGGAGAACCTGCGCATCGGCGATCGCGTGCGCGCCTGGGTCATGAAGATCGACCGCGGAGCACGCGGTCCACAGCTGATTCTGTCGCGCACCGCTCCGCAGTTCATCATGAAGCTGTTCGAGCTGGAGGTGCCCGAGATCGAGGAAGGCCTGCTGGAGATCAAGTCGGCTGCGCGCGACCCTGGCATTCGCGCCAAGATCGCCGTGCTGTCGAACGACAAGCGGATCGATCCGATCGGCACCTGCGTCGGCATGCGCGGCTCGCGCGTGCAGGCGGTGACGCAGGAGCTCGCCGGCGAGCGCGTCGACATCGTGCTGTGGTCCGCCGATCCCGCTCAATTCGTGATCGGCGCGCTGGCGCCCGCGGAAGTGAGCTCGATCGTGGTAGACGAGGAAAAGCACGCCATGGACGTCGTCGTCGACGAGGAAAACCTGGCGATCGCCATCGGGCGCAGCGGCCAGAACGTGCGGCTCGCCTCGGAGCTCACCGGCTGGCAGATCAACCTGATGACCGAGGAAGAGTCGGCCAAGAAGCAGCAGGAAGAGAGCGGGCGCACGCGCGAGCTCTTCATGCAGCGGCTCGACGTCGACGAGGAGGTCGCCAACATCCTGATCCAGGAGGGCTTCTCGACGCTCGAGGAAGTCGCCTACGTGCCGATCAACGAGCTGCTGGAGATCGAGGCCTTCGACGAGGACACGGTAAACGAGCTGCGCAACCGCGCGCGCAATGCGCTGCTGGTCGCTGCGATCGCCAACGAGGAGAAGGTCGAGGGTGTCGACCCTGATCTGCTCGCGCTCGAAGGCATGGACACTCAGCTCGCGGCCAAGCTCGCGGAAGGCGGGGTGCGCACGCGCGATGAGCTCGCCGACCTCGCGGGCGACGAGCTGATGGAGCTCGCCGGGCTCGACGAGCAGCGCGCAAAGAACCTGATCATGGCGGCTCGCGCGCACTGGTTCGCCGAGACGGGTGCCGGCGAGCCCGCGGAGCACAAGGAGGTCCACTAACGTGGCACAGACCAGCGTCGCACAATTTGCGAGCGAGCTGAAGGTCCCGCCCGCGGTGCTGCTCGAGCAGTTGCGTGCTGCCGGCGTCGAGAAGCGCGTCCCGGAGGACTCGCTCACCGACCAGGACAAGTCGCGCCTGCTCGAATATCTGCGCAAGATGCACGGCTCGGGCGAGGCCAAGAACAAGATCACGCTGACGCGCAAGCAGACCAGCGAGATCAAGAAGTCCGATTCCATGGGCAAGGCGCGCACCATTCAGGTCGAGGTGCGCAAGAAGCGCGTGTTCGTGAAGCGCGACGATACCGCAGCGGAAGCCGCGCCGGAGGCCCCGGCCCAGGTGGTTGCGCCAGCGCCGGCACCGGGTCTCGACGCGCGGCAGATCGAACTGCGCGAGGCCGAGGCGCGCCGGCAGCAGCAGCTCGCCGAGATCCAGGCGCAGGAGTTGCGCGAGAAGCAGGAACGCGAGAAGCGCGACGCCGACCAGAAGCAGGCCGAACGCGAGGCCCAGGCCGCGCTAAGCAAAGCGGCGGCACCGGGCGCGGCGCAGGCCCCCTCTGAAGGGACGCTGCACGCACCGAAGGCCAAGACCGAAGAAGGCAAGGTCGAGAAGAAGGCGAAGAAGGTCAAGACCACGACGGTGCTGCGCGACGACTCTGCGCGCCGGCGCATGATCAAGACGCGCGGCGACCTGGGTGGCGGCGTGGCCGGGTGGCACGCGCGCGGCGGCGTGCGACACCGGCCGGCGGCAGGCGCGGAGCAGGCGAGCTTCGCGCAGCCCACCGAGCCGATCGTTCGCGAAGTGGCGGTTCCGGAGACGATCACGGTGGGCGAACTCGCCCACAAGATGTCGGTGAAGGCTGCCGAGGTGATCAAGACCCTCATGAAGCTCGGCACCATGGCCACTATCAATCAGGTGCTCGACCAGGACACGGCGATGATCGTGGTCGAGGAGATGGGGCACAAGGGCAAGCTCGCCAAGCTCGACGATCCCGAGGCCTATCTCGTCGAGTCCGTGGAGGAGCACGCCGCCGAAGCGCACGCGCGGCCGCCGGTCGTCACCGTGATGGGCCACGTCGACCACGGCAAGACCTCGCTGCTCGACTACATCCGGCGCAGCAAAGTGGCCGCTGGCGAGGCCGGCGGAATCACCCAGCATATCGGCGCCTATCACGTCGAGACGCCGCGCGGCGTGGTGACCTTCCTCGACACCCCGGGCCACGAAGCGTTTACCGCGATGCGCGCGCGCGGCGCGAAGGTGACCGACCTCGTGATCCTGGTCGTGGCGGCGGACGACGGCGTGATGCCCCAGACGCTGGAAGCGATCAATCATGCGAAGGCGGCGAACGTCCCGCTGGTGGTGGCGATCAACAAGGTCGACAAGCCGGACGCCAACCCGGACAAGGTCAAGCAGGAGCTGCTGAACCACGGCGTGGTGCCCGAGGAATACGGCGGCGATTCGCCGTTCGTGCTGGTGTCGGCGAAGACCGGGCGTGGCATCGAGGATCTGCTCGAGCGCGTGCTGCTGCAGGCCGAGATCCTCGAGCTCAAGGCGCCGACGGACACTCCGGCCAAGGGCGTTGTGATCGAAGCGCGCCTGGACAAGGGGCGCGGGCCGGTTGCGACGCTGCTCGTGCAGTCCGGCACCTTGCACCGCGGAGACGTGGTTCTTGCGGGCGAGGTCTACGGGCGCGTGCGCGCGATGCTCGACGAGAACGCCAGGCAGTCGCAGTCGGCCGGCCCCTCGATCCCGGTCGAGGTGCAGGGCCTGTCCGACGTTCCGCAGGCCGGTGCGGAAATGGTGGTCATCGCGGACGAACGCAAGGCGCGCGAGATCGCGCTGTTCCGCCAGGGCAAGTTCCGCGACGTCAAGCTCGCGAAGCAGCAGGCCGCCAAGCTCGAGAACGTGTTCGAGCAGATGGGCGAAGGCGAGAAGAAGGTCCTCGCGATCGTTCTGAAGGCGGATGTGCAGGGCTCGCAGGAGGCGATGGTACACGCGCTCACCCGCCTGTCGACCGAAGAGGTGAAGGTGAACGTGGTGCATGCGGGGGTAGGCGGCATCACCGAATCCGATGTGAACCTGGCGATGGCCTCGCGCGCCATCATCATCGGCTTCAACACGCGCGCCGATGCGACCGCGCGCCGGCTGATCGAGAACGCGGGAGTGGAAGTCCGCTACTACAACATCATTTACGAGGCCGTCGAAGAGATCAAGGCGGCACTCTCCGGAATGCTCGCGCCGGAGAAGAAGGAGCAGGTGATCGGATTGGTCGAGGTGCGCCAGGTGTTCCGCATCTCGAAGGTCGGCGCGGTGGCGGGCTGCTACGTGCTGGAAGGCGCCGTGCGGCGCAATGCGCAGGTGCGCGTGCTGCGCGACAACGTGGTGATCCACACCGGCGACATCGAATCCCTGAAGCGCTTCAAGGATGACGTGCGCGAGGTGAAGGCAGGCTTCGAGTGCGGCATTTCGCTCAAGAACTTCAGTGACCTGAAGGAGGGCGACCAGTTCGAGGCATTCGAGGTCCTCGAGGTCGCCCGCACGCTGTAGCCGGTGCGCCAGGCACGCCGCGGAGGGCGGCCGCAGAAGGTCGCCGACCAGATCCAGCGGGAGCTGTCGGAGGTGCTACATCGCGAGTTGCGCGACCCGGCGGTGGGGATGGTCACGCTGACGGGGGTAGAGGTGTCGCCCGACTGCGCGCATGCAACGGTGCTGTTCACCTGTCTGGATGCAGCGCATGCCCCGCAGGCCACCAAGGGGCTGCAGCGCGCCGCGGGATTCCTGCGCTCGCAGCTCGCCAAGCGGATCAAGATCTACACCGCGCCCGAGCTGCGCTTCGTGTACGACGAATCGATCGAGCGTGGCGCGCGCCTGTCCAAGCTGATCGACAGCGTTTCGGGCGGCGATAAGCGCTGAGCCCTCGTCCGCACGATGCGTCGCAAGCTGGATGCGGCCCTGCTGCTCGACAAACCGCCTGGCATCAGCTCGAACGCCGCCCTGCAGTCGGCCAAGCGCCTCTATCGCGCCCGGAAGGCGGGCCACGCAGGCACGCTCGACCCGCTTGCCTCCGGCCTGCTGGTGGTGCTGTTCGGCGAGGCGACGAAATTCGCTGGGCCTCTGCTCCAGGCGCCCAAGGAATATCTCGCGCGCGTCCGGCTGGGCGAGATGACCACCACAGGGGATGCCGAGGGCGAGACGCTCGCGCGCCGCGAGGTGCGCCTGAGCGACGCGGAAATCGAGGTCGTCCTGGCTCGTTTCCGCGGGGTCGTGCGCCAGGTACCGCCGATGTACTCGGCGCTCAAGCACGGCGGGCGGCCGCTGTACGAGCTGGCGCGCGAGGGGCGGAGCATCGAGCGGGAGGCACGCGAGGTCGAGATTCATACGCTCGAGCTGCTCGCGCGCGACGGGACGGACCTCGAGCTGCATGTTCGCTGCAGCAAGGGCACCTACGTGCGCACGCTGGCGGAAGACATCGGCGCGGCGCTCGGGGTGGGCGCGCACCTGGCAGGCTTGCGGCGGACCTCGGCCGGGGGGCTGGACGTGCGCCAGGCGAGCACGCTTGAGGCGCTGGAGCGGCTGGACGAGGCGGAGCGCGACGCGCGCCTCCTGCCGCTGGAGGCGCTGCTTGCCGACCTGCCGCGGCTCGAGCTGGACGCGCAGCAGGCCGGGCGCTTCTGCAACGGCCAGAGGATTCGGGTACCAGACGGCGGGAGGGGGCTGTGCGGCGTGTTTGGACCGCAGCGGCGCGTGTTGGGCCTGGGAGATCTTGCGGCGGGTGGCGAACTGCGCCCGCTCAGGCTGATCGCGCGCTCTCCGGAGGCCGTGCAAGCAGCTGAATAACATCAAAAAACTTGTGATCGAGCGGAGCGTTAAGGTAAAATCGCGGTTTGCACGAGGAGAGATTATGGGTTTGCAGGTTGCGCAGAAGGCGCAGGTGGTCAAGGAATTCCAGCGCTCCGGTAGCGATACCGGCTCGTCAGAGGTGCAGGTCGCGCTGCTCACTGAGCGCATCAACGGCCTCACCGAGCATTTCAAGACGCACGTGAAAGACTTCCACTCGCGGCGCGGGCTGCTCAAGCTCGTGAGCCAGCGCCGCAAGCTGCTCGATTACCTGAAGCGCAGCGACGCGGACAAGTACCGCTCGCTGATCGACCGCCTCGGGCTGCGCAAGTAGCTGGCCTCGATGCATCGACCAAAGGCGCTCGTTCGATGGACGGGCGTCTTTTTTTATTGCGTTCGCCAGGCGCCCTGAGCGCGGCGACGGCGGGGCCATTGCGGCGCGCGCCACCAGTCAGAGGAACCAAGCCTTGAATCCTATCAAGAAGACATTTTCATTCGGCGCCCACCAGGTCACGCTCGAGACGGGCGAAATCGCGCGCCAGGCCGGCGGAGCAGTAGTTTGCACGATGGACGACACCGTCGTTCTCGCGACGGTCGTCGCCGCCAAGGAGGCGCGCGCCGGCCAGGACTTCTTCCCGCTCACCGTTGACTACGTCGAAAAGACCTATGCGGCGGGCAAGATCCCCGGCGGCTTCTTCAAGCGCGAGGGACGGCTCTCGGAGAAGGAGACGCTCACCTGCCGGCTGATCGACCGGCCGATCCGGCCGCTCTTTCCCGAGGGCTTCTACAACGAGGTGCAGGTCGTCGCCACGGTCATCTCGGTCAACCCCGAAGTCGACCCCGACATCCCGGCGATGATCGCGGTGTCGGCCGCGCTTACGATCTCCGGCATTCCGTTCAACGGACCGATCGGCGCGTGCCGCGTCGGCTACCTGAACGGCGCTTACGTGCTCAATCCCACCGCGACCCAGCTCAAGGAGTCGCAGCTCAATCTGGTGGTCGCCGGCACCGATCAGGGCGTGCTGATGGTCGAGTCCGAGGCGCTCGAGCTCCCCGAGGACATCATGCTCGGCGCGGTGGTGTTCGGGCACGAGCAGATGCAGGCGGCGATCCGGGCGATCGACGAGCTGGCCGAGGTGGCGGGCAAGCCCGCCTGGGAATGGCAGGCTCCGACCCCGCACCAGGCGCTGATCGCGCGCGTGGCCGCGCTCGCCGAGGGCGACTTGCGAGCGGCGTTCGCTATGAAGCAGAAGCAGGCGCGCAATACGCGGCTTGGGGAGATCCGCAAGAGCGCGCTCGCGGCGCTGGAAGCGGAAACGAGCGGCGCGGGCACGACGCTCGACGCGAACGAGGTGAAGGACATCTTCTTCAATCTCGAATCGAAGATCGTGCGTGGCCAGATCCTGGACGGCGAGCCGCGCATCGACGGGCGCGATACGCGCACCGTGCGCCCGATCGACATCCGCGTCGGCGTGCTGCCGCGCACCCACGGCTCGGCGCTGTTCACACGCGGCGAGACGCAGGCGCTGGTGACCGTGACGCTCGGCACCGGGCGCGACGAGCAGATCGTCGACGCGATCACCGGTGAATACCGCGAGCGCTTCATGCTCCACTACAACATGCCTCCCTACGCGACCGGCGAGGTCGGGCGCATGGGCCCGCCCAAGCGGCGCGAGATCGGCCACGGGCGGCTCGCCAAGCGCGCGCTCGTCGCGGTGCTGCCGACGCAGGAGGAATTCGGCTACTCGCTGCGCGTCGTCTCCGAGATCACCGAATCGAACGGCTCCTCGTCGATGGCCTCGGTGTGTGGCGGCAGCCTCGCGCTGATGGACGCGGGCGTGCCCTCGAAGGCGCACGT
>DASPRB010000162.1:0-6042 GCA_035624675.1 Burkholderiales bacterium | reverse complement strand
CTGGGGGCGGATGCGCCGCTGGCGCTCCAGCTGGCACTCGCCCTCGGCGATGATGACCTTCAGCCCCGGGTAGTCGGTGCTCATGGCGTCCTTGAGCGTGCGGGCCACCTCGCCCACGTGATAGTTGTGCACCGTCTTCATCCAGCCTACGCCCAGACCCTCGAGCGCGCGCTCGATGCTCATGTCGGGCGCCTTGTGCGCGGTGTGCTGCGGCGAGGAGGGGATCTCCTGCGTCCCGGTCGCCGAGCTGTAGCCGTTCTTCATGATGACGAGGATGCCGTCATCCTTGTTGAACACCGCGTTGGCGACGCCCGAAGTGAGGCCGTTGTGCCAGAAGCCGCCGTCGCCCATGATGGTCACCGAGCGCCGGCCGAACATCGGCTGGACGGCCGAATTGGACGCGAGGCCCAGGCCGTAGCCGAGCACGGTGTGCCCGATATTGAACGGCGGCAACGTCGAGAAGGTGTGGCAGCCGATGTCGGCCGAGACATGGAAGGCGCCGGCTTCGCGCTCGACCAGCTTCATGGCGGCGAATACGGGCCGCTCGGGGCAGCCGACGCAAAAGCCCGGCGGGCGCGTCGGCACCGGCATGCCGAGCAGCTCCGCAGCCTTCCTTTTCGGCGCCGTGAGGGCATCGTAGGCGGCGTGGATGCGGGGCGCGTCGACGCCGTGCGGCCCCGCCTGCTCGATGAAGCGCGCGACCCCGGTGAGCACCACTTCGCCGGTGTACTCGCCCGCCAGCGGCAGTACGTCTTTCCCGTATATCTGCACGGCGTTCACGTCGTGGCGGCGCAGGCACGCGAGCACCGCGTCCTCGATGTACGCCGGCTGCCCTTCCTCGACGACCAGCACCGCGCGCTTGCCTTGGCAGAACCCGACGACTTCCTCGGGCACGAGCGGATAGGTGACGTTCAGGCAGTAGATCGGAATGCGGGAGGAACCGAACGCGTCGGCGAGGCCGAGCTGCTGCAGCGCGCGCACGGTCACGTTGTACAGGCCGCCCTGGCAGACGATGCCGACCTCCGCCACCTCGCCCGGGAAAGTCTCGTTCAGCCGCTGCTCGCGGATGAAGCGCAGCGCGGCCGGCCAGCGCACCTCGACCTTGTGCTTTTCCTGGACGTAGGTCGCGGGCGGCAGGCAGATGCGGCCGTAGTCGAAGTCCGGATTCTCGAGCACGTTCCGCTTCGAGTAACGCGGCGCGCGGTTGGCGCGCGCCGCGAAGCTGCCGTGCACGTGGCAGGCGCGGATGCGCAGCTCGAGCATCACCGGGGTGCTCGAGGCCTCGGACAGCTCGAATCCCTGCTCCACCATCTCGACGATCTTGGGCAGGCTCGGCCGCGGATCGAGCAGCCACATCTGCGACTTCATGGCAAAGGCGTGGCTGCGCTCCTGGATGATCGAGGCGCCCTCGCCGTAGTCCTCGCCGAGCACGATCAGGGCGCCGCCCTTGAGGCCCGCGCTCGCGAGGTTGGAGAGCGCGTCCGAGGCGACGTTCGTCCCCACGGTGGACTTGAAGGTCACCGCGCCGCGCAAGGGGTAGTTGATCGAGGCGCCGAGCATCGCCGCGGCGCCCGCCTCGGAGGCGTTCGTCTCGACGTGCACGCCGAGCTCGTCCAGGATGTCGTGCGCGTCGTTCAGCACGTCCATCATGTGCGACACCGGCGCGCCCTGGTAGCCGCCGACGTAGGAAACGCCCGACTGCAGCAGCGCCTTGGTGACCGCGAGGATGCCCTCGCCGTGGAACACCTCGCCGTCGCCCAGCCTGAGCTTCCTGACTTCCGCCTCGAAGGACCGCTCCATGGAGGCGTCAGGCTACGGGCCGGCCCGCGCATTTGTCAAATTGATGCGGCGCATGCTATGAATCACGGCCATGAATGTGGCCGACGTCGACCTGAACCTGCTGCGCGTGTTCGACGCGGTGCTGCGCGAGCACGGAGTCACACCCGCCGCGGCGCGCCTCGGCCTCAGCCAACCGGCGGTGTCGAACGCGCTCGCGCGCCTGCGCGGGCTGTTCGGCGACGCGCTGTTCGTGCGCACACCCGCCGGCATGGCGCCGACTCCGTTCGCGCGCCAGTTGGACGAGCCGGTGCGGCAGGCGCTGGCGCTCATCGAATCGGCGCTTACCCACGGCGCCGCGTTCGAGCCCGCCACCTCGAACCGCGCGTTCCGCTTCTACATGTCCGACCTGGGCGAGATCTCGTTCCTGCCGCCGCTCGTCGAGCGCGTGCGCCGGCTCGCGCCGCAGGTCCGCCTGGAAGCCTCCGGCCTCGCGCTCGACGATATTCCCGATGCGCTCGCGGGCGGCGCGCTCGACCTGGCGGTCGGCTTCCTGCCCGGTCTCGCGGCCCCCGTTCGGCGCAAGCGGCTGTTCCGCGATGCCTACGTGTGCCTGATGCGCGCCGATCACCCGCGCATCAAGGATCGCCTGACGCGCAGGCTTTTCGAGGAAGCTTCGCACGCGCTCGTGTCCTCGACCGGCAGCGGGCACCGCGTGATCGAGGAAGCGCTCGAGCGCCACGGACTCACGCGGCGCATCGCGCTGCGCGTGCCGCATTTCACCGTCGTGCCGATGGTGCTCGAGCGCACCGACTTGCTGCTCACCTTGCCCAGCCGCGTGGCGCGCGTGTACGAGGAGGGTGGGCGCTTCAAGTCGCTGCCGCCACCGGTGCCGATCCCGTTCGCGGACGTCGGCGTGCACTGGCACGAGCGCTTCGATCGCGATCCCGGCAACCGCTGGCTGCGCGAACTGATCCTCGAGCTGTTCGCCGTGAAGGAGTAGGGTGCGCGCATGGAGATCCTTCCCTTTCGCACGCAGCTCGGCGAATCGCCGGCGTGGGACGCGCGCTCGCGCGCGCTCTGGTTAGTCGACGTGCACGCGCCCGCCGTGCATCGGCTGGACGTCGTCACCGGGCGGCTGGATGCCTGGCCGATGCCCGAGCGCTGCGGCTCGATCGGCCTGTGCGAGGGCGGCCGGGTGCTGGTCGCACTGCGCCGAAGCCTGCATCTGCTCGCGCCGGCGACCGGCAAGCTCGAGCATTTCGCCGAGGTCGAGCCCGATGCGCCGGAGGGCAACCGCCTGAACGACGGCAAGGTCGCGCCCGACGGCAGCTTCTGGGTCGGGTCGATGGACGACACGCCGGCGCTCGCCGCGACGGGCAGCCTGTACCGCGTCACCGCCGACGGCCGCGTCGAGAAGAAGGCGAGCGGGCTGCGCGTGTCGAACGGCCTCGCCTGGTCGGCCGACGGGCGCACTCTGTTCCACTCCGATAGCCGCGGCATCTGGATCCGGCGCTACCGCCACGACCCGGCGACGGGTGCAATATCGGACATGCACGAGATCGCGCGGCCGACGCTCGAGCAGGGGCGACCGGACGGCGCGGCGACCGACGTCGAAGGCTTCTACTGGAGCGCGGGCGTTTCGGCCGGGTGCCTGAACCGCTGGTCGGCCGAGGGTCGGATCGTCGAGCGCGTTCCGCTGCCGATGCCCAACCCGACGATGCCGTGCTTCGCGGGCGACGACCTGAAGACGGTGTACGTCACCTCGCTCGTGCGCGATCCGCACTCGAACGCCGGCTGCACGGTGCGGCTGGAGCTCGGGGTGGCCGGCGTGCCGGTCGCGCGCTTCCCGCTCTGAGCTAGCGCCGGCTGCGTCGCACGAAGGGAGTGAGCGCGAGCGGCGCGAAGTACATCGGGATCTGCGTGACCCCGACGTAGAGGGAGAAGGCCGGGCCGGCGGTCCCAGCCGTGATCGCCAGCATCAGTCCCATGTTGCGGTTGCCGCTCAGCAGCGCCGCGCCGTAGGCCGCGGCTGCCCCCGCCCGGCGAAACAGCGCGAAGCCGGCGAGGTGAAGCAGCGCGGTCGCAACGCAGGCGGTCGCGAACAGCACGCCGATGAAGCGCGGGTCGGCGAGCAGGCGCGCGGTGACGCCGTCCATGACCACGATCGCGAACACGACCAGCAGCACCACGTTCAGGCCGGCGAGCAGCTCGTCGTTACGTGCGAGGCGCGCGCTGCCGATCGCGCGCCGCAGCGCGTAGGCGAGCGCGAACGGCGCGATGACCACCAGCGTGACGCGCACGAAGAACGCTCCCAGGTCGACCTGGAGCCCGGTCTGCGGCAGCAGGAGGGCGACGAGCGGCGTCAGCGTGAGCGGCAGGAGCAGCGTGGTCGCCATCGTGGCGACGACCGCGAGCACGCCATCCAGGCCGAGGATCAGGGCGAACACCGCGGCCGAGCCGATCGGCGGTGCCGCCGCCTGCAAGACGAGCACGAGGCGCAAATCGGGTCCGAGGCCCGCGAGACCGGCGGCGAGCCACACGACGAGCGGCGAGGCGACCAGCTGCCAGGTTGCGATCCAGGCGGGCAGCGCCGGGCGACGCGCGGCCTCCGCGAAGCGGCCCCAGTCTAGCCGCAACAGCGCCGTGGTGAGCGTGCCGATCACGAGGTAGGTGAGCAGCGGGCGCAGCAGCGCGGCCAGGTCGGGCAGCACGATGCCGACGAACACGCCCGCGGGCAGCGCCCAGCGCGCGTGGCGGCCGAGAAATCCGAGGAGCGAGCGCAATTCGGACGCCTAGGCTTTCTTTCGCCGGTCCTTGATGCGCTTCGCCTTGAACTCGGTCTTGGGCAGCGTGTCGGGAGGCAGCACTTCGACCCCGACGCGCAGCTCGATCCGCGAGCTGATCGCGTTCTGCACCGCTGCGACGATCGCCGCGGGCTTCTGGTACTCGGCGTGCTCGACGAGAACGGTCATGAAGTCGATGCCCTCCGGATTGGTGTCGAGCACCACTTCGTACTCGTCGCCGATGCCGGGCACCGAGCGCACGCCTTCTTCCAGTACCGAAGGATAGAACTTGATCGCGCGCAGGTTGATGAGATCGTCCGCGCGCCCCTGGAAGCCGCCGATCGCGCGCACGTGCGTGCGTCCGCAGGCGCAGGGGCTCGAGTCGAACACCGTGTAGTCGCCGACGACGAAACGCAGCTGCGAGGAGCTCTCCGAGTTCATGTTGGTGCACACCGTGATGCCGCGGCTGCCCTCGGGCACGCGCGTGCCGGTCTCCGGGTCGATCAGCTCCCACACCTGGAAATCTTCCATCAGGTGGGTTTGCAGCTTGCCGTCCGGGCGCACTGCCGCCGGGCAGGAATAGCCGCCGGAGTGCGGGGCGGCCTCGGTGCAGCCGTAGAACTCGACCAGCTTCGCGTCCCACATGTCTTCCAGCCGTTCGCGCGTGGCGGCGATGCCGGCCGCCGGTTCGCCCCCGGTGAACAGCGTTTTCACCGAGGTCTTGCGCGGATCGTGGCCCATCTGCTGCATCGTGCGCCCGAGCCGCAGCAGCTGCGAGGGTAGCGTCGCGAGGATCGTCGGCTGATAGCGCAGGATCACGTTGCAGCGCAACTCGGCGGTGAGTCCGCCGCCGGGAATGCAGGGAATGCCCATGTGCGCGAGCGCGTGTAGCACGCCCCAGGCCCACACGTGCGGGCCGAAGCCTACGACGAGGAACACCTTCTCTCCCGGCCGCGCGCCGAGCGACCACAGCGCGCGGGCATTGGCCCACTGCCACTGCTTGAGGTCGAACTTGGAATAGCGGAACACGCGCGGCAGGCCGGTCGTGCCCGAGGTCGGGAAGAGCGTCCAGCCGCGCTGGTTCCAGATCTCGTCGTCGTGCGTCGTGTAGCTGCCCCAGGGCGGGTTGGCCATCAGGTCCTCGGCCATCTCCTTCTTGTCGACCGGCGGCCACTTGACGAGATCGTCCGCCGTACGGAGGTCGTCCGGGGTCATGCCCAGGCGCTCGAAACGCCGCCGGTAGAAGGCGGAGTTCTCGTACAGGAACGGCGTCAGCACCGCGAGCTTCTCGTCCTGCAGCGCCCGCAGCTCGTCGCGCGAGGCGCAGTCGAGCGACGGCGACCAGTACTCGGCCGAGCCCGGCCGCTCGAAGTCGCGCCGGTGCTTTTCCAGCGTCTCGAGCCACTTGCGGCGCGTTGCGTGCTTGCGGTCCGTGTCAGCCATGGCGCTCTCCCCGGGGCGACCCATAGAATACCGTGGC
>DASPRB010000160.1:0-5294 GCA_035624675.1 Burkholderiales bacterium | reverse complement strand
TGCTCGCGCTCGGCATCGGCAAGGGCGAGCGCGTCGCCTGCCTCACCAAGCACACCGTCGAATGCGTCCTGCTCACGCTCGCCGCCAACAAGGTGGGCGCGGTGTGCATGCCGGTCAACTGGCGCCTCGCGCCCGCCGAGCTCGAGTACGTGCTGAACAACGGCAAGGCGCGCCTGCTGATGGCCGACGCGGCCTTCGCTCCCGCCGCGCAGAAGGTGCCGGTGCGAAGCCTCCAGCACGCGCTCGCCACCGAGCAGGCGGCCGGCGGCCTGCGCACCTTCGCCGACTGGCGCGCGGGCTTCGCGGCGCGCGACCCGGGCCTGCCGATCGACGAAGATGACACCGCGCTGCAGCTCTATTCCTCCGGAACCACCGGGCTGCCCAAGGGCGTCGAGCTCACCCATCGCAACATCGCCGCCAGCATGATCGAAGCCACGCCGCAGGCGATCTCTTACCGCGGGCCGCCCGACGTGTTCCTCAACGTGCTGCCGACCTATCACATCGCCGGCACCGGCGTGGCGCTGCTCACCGTTTCGACCGGCGGCTACAGCGTGATGGTTCCGGACTTCGATCCGGTCAAGGTGCTGGCGTCGATCGCCGAGCACCGCGTGACGCACACCTTCCTCGTGCCCGCGATGCTCCAGTTCATGCTGCACGTGCCGGGAATCGGGAAAGGCGACTATTCTTCGCTCAAGACGATCTCGTACGGCGCTTCGCCGATCACGGAAAAGGTGCTGACCGGCGCGATGCGCACCTTCGGCTGCGACTTCGTCCAGGTTTACGGCCTGACCGAGACCACCGGTGCGGTCACCTTCCTGCCGCCCGAGGATCACGACCCCGATGGGCCGAAGAAGGACCTGCTGCGCTCGGCGGGGCGGCCGATGCTGAACGTCGAGATCCGCATCGTCGACCCGGCGAGCGGCCAGGACGCGGCCGACGGCGCGATCGGCGAGGTGTGGATCCGCACGCCGCAGAACATGAAGGGCTACTGGGAAAACGCGCGCGCGACGCGCGACGCCTTCGTCGCGCGCGGACCCGACGGCATGGGCTGGTTCCGCTCGGGCGACGCGGGCTACCTGCGCGACGGCTACCTGTTCCTGCACGACCGCATCAAGGACATGATCGTCTCCGGCGGCGAGAACATCTACCCGGCGGAGGTGGAGAACGTGCTCATGCAGCACCCGGCGGTCGCGGATGGGGCCGTTATCGGCGTCCCCGACGAGCAGTGGGGCGAGGCAGTCAAGGCCTGCGTCGTGCTCAAGCCCGGCGTGCAGGCGACGCAAGGCGAGATCGTCGACTTCATGCGCGCGCGCATCGCGCACTACAAGTGCCCGCGCTCGGTCGACTTCCTCGAGGCGATCCCGCGCAACCCCACGGGCAAGATCCTGAAGCGCGTGCTGCGCGAGCCCTACTGGCAGGGCCGCGAGCGGCGCATCGCCTAGCGCCCCTTGAATTCGGGCTTGCGCCCGGCTGCCCAGGCTTTCGCGCCGTCGGCGAAGTCCTGCGAGCGCGCGCTGTCGATCATCGTGCCCGCCTCGAAGCGCAGTGCCTCGGCCGCGGGCGCGCTCTCGGCGAAGTTGAAGGCCGCCTTGATGTTGCCGTAGGCGTAGGTCGGTCCCGCGGCCAGGCGCGCGCAGTACGCCAGCCCCTGCGACAGAAGCTCGTCGTGCGGCACCACGCGGTGGGCGAGGCCGATCTCGAGCGCGCGCGCCGCGTCGATCGGCTCGGCGAGCAGGTAGGCCTCGAGCGCCCGCCCGTAGCCGATCAGGCGCTGCAGGAACCAGCTGCCGCCGAAGTCGCCCGACAATCCGATCTTCGCGAACGCCGTCACGAAGCGCGCCTGGTCGGAGCAAAAGCGGATGTCGCAGGCGAGCGCGAGCGACATGCCCGCACCCGCCGCAGGGCCGTTCACCAGCGCGACGGTCGGCTTGCGCATCGTGTGCAGCCTGAAGCTGGTGGCGAGCGCACCCTGCTCCAGCCTCTCGCGCGTGATACCGACCTGCCCGCTCGCGGCGAAGCCCTTGACGTCGCCGCCGGCGCAGAAGCCGCGCCCGGCGCCGGTGAGCGCCACGCAGCGCACGTCCGCGTCTTTTTCGCAGCGCTCCAGGTGCGCGGCGAGCTGCGGCAGCAGCTGGCCGCCCATGGCGTTCAGGCTGTCGGGCCGGTTGAACGTGATCAGGCCGACTCCGTCGGCGCGCTTCTCGAACAGGCAGTCGTCCGCCATGGTGCTAAGGTCCGCTGTGGTTTACCGAATGTTACCCCTGGTCGCGCTGCGGGATCGCAGCATCTGTTACGTCGACGGCAGCCGGCCGGCGGCCTACTACATCGCCGACCGCGAGGCAGGCGGCGTGCTCGTCAATGCGCCGCCTTTCGGTGAAGCATTGCGCGCCGCGCTGTGCGCGCTCGCGCCGCTCGCGTACCTGTTCCTGCCGAGCCGGCGCGGTGCGCAGGACCTCGAGCGCTGGCGCGCGGCCGGCGCGGAGACGATTGCCGCAGAAGCCGAGGCAGCGCACGTTGCGGGAGCGGTGGACCTCGCGATCGGCGGCGGCCGGAAGCTCACGCGCACGATCGACTTCCTGCCCATGTCCGGCGTCACCGAGGGCAGCTGCGCGCTGCGCATCCGGAACAACGGCGGCGCGATCTTCTTCGGGCCGATCCTCGAGCCGGGCGAAGACGGCTGGCCGGCGCTCATCGCGCATCCGGAAGACTGCTCGGCCGAGAACAGGTTGATCGGCGCACTCGGTCTGCAGGATCAGCGCTTCGAGTACGCCTTCACCGACGTGTTCGAACCGGGTCGCACGCGCTTCGGGCCCGGCGCGGGCGCTGCGATCCTCGAGCGCCTGCGGCGCGTGCTCGACGCCTAGCGGCGCCGGAAGTACTGCCGCCCGACGACGCGGCACACGACTTCGCCCTCCTGGTTGAGCGCTTCCCAGCTGAATTTCACGCTGCCGCGCCCCGGATCCTTCTGCGAGGCGGTCTGCTCGAGCGCGGTCGCCCGCAGGCGCAGGGCGTCGCCGGGCCGCACGGGCTTGAGCCATTTCACCTCGTCCAGCCCCGGCGATCCCATGCATGCGGACTCGAGCAGGTAGCCGTCGCACATCAGCCGCATGATGAGGCCGCAGGTCTGCCAGCCGCTGGCGATCAGGCCGCCGAAGGACGTCGCCTTCGCCGCCTCCGGGTCGACGTGATAGACCTGCGGGTCGTACTCGCGCGCGAAGCGCACGATGTCCTCGGCGCTCAGCCTGCGGGCGCCGCTCTCGTAGGTCCAGCCCGGAGTGAAGTCGTCCCAGTAATACCTGATCATTCCGGATTGTGCGGAACGATCAGAGCACCTTGCCGCTCTCGTCGTCGATCAGGTGCACGTTGTTGAGATCGGCGACCAGCTTCATGCGCCCGCCGTCCTGCGCGCCGGCGTTCGGGTTGACGCGGCCGCAGACCTCGGTGCCGTTGACGGTGAAGTACACGAGCGTTTCCATGCCCATCGGCTCGGTGACTTCGAGGGCGACCTCGAAGGGATGCTGGTTCGGCTCGAGGTGCGGGCGCTGCTCCATGATGTGCTCCGGGCGCAGGCCGAACAGCAGCTTGCCGCGGCCGGCGTGCGGCCGGTAGCGGGCCGTGCGCTCCTGCGGCACCGGGAAGGAAAGCTGGCCGTTCAGCCGCACCCGCAGGCCGCCGGAGGCTTCCTCCAGATTGCAGGGAATGAAGTTCATCGCCGGAGAGCCGATGAACCCGGCGACGAACTTGGTCGCCGGGCTATGGTAGAGCTCGTTCGGTTCGCCCACCTGCTCGATGTTTCCGCCGTTCATGACCACCACGCGGTCGGCTAGCGTCATGGCCTCGACCTGGTCGTGCGTGACGTAGACCGTGGTGGTGCGCACCTGCTGGTGCACCTTCTTGATCTCGGTGCGCATCTGCACGCGCAGCTTCGCGTCCAGGTTCGACAGCGGCTCGTCGAACAGGAACACCTTGGGATCGCGCACGATGGCGCGCCCCATGGCGACGCGCTGGCGCTGGCCGCCGGAGAGCTGCTTCGGCTTGCGGTCGAGCAGCTCGCTGATGTCGAGGATGCGCGCAGCGTTCTCCACGCGCTGGCGGATCTCCTCCTTCGGCACCTTCTTCAGCCGCAGGCCGAAAGACATGTTCTCGTACACCGACATGTGCGGATAGAGCGCGTAGTTCTGGAACACCATGGCAATGTCGCGGTCCTTGGGCGGCACGTCGTTCACCACATCGCCGCCGATCAGCACGTCCCCGCCGGTGATGTCCTCCAGCCCGGCGATCATGCGCAGCGTGGTGCTCTTGCCGCAGCCGGAGGGCCCGACCAGCACCACGAATTCCTTGTCGGCGATGTCGAGGTCGATGCCGCGCACAGCGGGCGTTTCGTCGTAGTGCTTGACCAGCTTGCGTAGCGTTACCTGGGCCATGAGCGGCTCTATCCTTTCGTCGCGCCGGCGGTCAGGCCGGCGATGTAGTAGTCCATGAGGAAGGCATAGATGATGAGTGGCGGGGCGGCACCGAGCAGGCAGGCCGCCATGATCTGGCCCCAGTTGTAGACGTCGCCCTTGATGAGCGTCGTCACGATGCCCACGTTCAACGTGAGCTGATCGGCCGAGACGGTGAACGCCATCGGGTAGAGGAACTCGGCCCAGCTGATGGTGAAGGCGAAGATCATCGCCGCGATGATTCCGGGCATCGCCACGGGCAGGAAGATCCTGATCAGCATCTGGATGTAGCCCGCGCCGTCGATCAGCGCCGCCTCGTCCAGCTCCTTGGGGATCGACTGGAAATAGCCGATCATGATCCAGGTGGCGAACGGCACCGTGAGCGTCGGGTAGATGATGATCAGCGCCCACCAGTGGTTGAGCAGCGCGATGCCGGTGGTCTCGTGCACCCAGGCCATGATCTTGAACAGCGGCAGGAACAGCAGCGAGTCCGGCACCAGGTAAGTGAGGAACACCCCGGCGGCGAGCGACGTCGAGCCCCAGAACTTCATCCGCCCGAGCGAGAACGCGGCCGGAATCGCGATCAGCATGGTGATCGCCACCACCGACACCGCGATCACCGCCGAATTGCGGAAGAACGTCAGGTACTGCTCGGAGGTGAGCAGCGCCTTGAAATTCTCCAGCGTCGGGTGGTACACCCACCACGGGTTGGTCGCCGCCGCGATCTCGCCGCTGGTCTTGAGGCCCATGATGAGCATGTAGACCGGCGGCATGAGAAAGAAGATCGCGAAGATCACCAGGAAGACATAGGACCAGATCAGGGCCCAGCGGCGGCTGCGCTGCAGGCTGCCG
>DASPRB010000157.1:0-18429 GCA_035624675.1 Burkholderiales bacterium | reverse complement strand
GGCCGCATGGCCTCGGCAAGCGGTGCCGCGGGCGCCGGCGTGCCGAACAGGTCCGTCATGGCGGGGCCTCAGGGCTCGCCGAGAACGTCGGCGCCCTTGGGCGGCGTAAAGCGGAAGTCGCGCGGATCGATCTTCGGGTTGTGGTCGAGGTGCGAGAACTGCAGCACCGTCGTCTGCCCGAAGTGGTCGAACAGCTCCATCGCCTGCACGCCGTCCGGGCCCATGCCGAGCAGGATCTTGCTGAACCCCGCGTCCTGCTCGCGCGGCTTCGCCTCGAGCCACGCGAGGCCGCCATGCTCGCCCGCTTCGCTCAGCCGGAAGGCCTGCTCGACGTCCCGGCTGCCGGCGAGCAGCGCCGCGGGGGTCGAGCCGAGCGCGTGCGCCATGCGCCGCACGGTGACCTGGTCGAGGTCCTGATCGTAGATCCACACGCGCTCGCCATCGCCCACGATCAGCCGCGGCATGGGCGCGACGTAGGTCCAGCGGAACCGCCCCGGCCGCTGGAATACGAAGCTGCCCTTCGATTCCTGCACCAGCTTGTGATCCTGGTCGTAGACCTTCTGCGCGAAGTCCGCGCTCGCGGCCGGCGTCGAGCGCACGAACTCGCGGAAGCGCTCGAGGGCCGTAGCGTGCGCGGCCAGCGCCGCCAGCGACAGCGCGGCGGCGAGTAGCGCCCGCTCGGCCGGTCCGCGCATCGGCCTACTCCGCCTTCGCCGGCACCAGCACCTCGCGATTGCCGTTCGATTGCATCGGCGAGACGAGCCCCGCGCGCTCCATGTCCTCGATCAGCCGCGCGGCGCGGTTGTAGCCGATGCGCAGGTGGCGCTGCACGAGCGAGATCGACGGTCGCCGCGTGCGCAGCACGATCTCCACGGCCTGGTCGTAGAGCGGGTCCTTCTCGCCGGCGGGCTCGCCGTCACCGCCCTCCAGCGCATCGGCCCCGCTCTCCGGTTCGAGCACGTCGCTCAGGTATTCGGGCGCGGCGAGGCTCTTCAGATGATCGACCACCTTGTGCACCTCGTGGTCCGCGACGAAGGCGCCGTGAACGCGCTGCGGCAGGCCGGTGCCCGAAAGCTGATAGAGCATGTCGCCCGCGCCGAGCAGCGCTTCGGCGCCGGACTGGTCGAGGATGGTGCGCGAGTCCACCCGGCTCGCGACCTGGAACGCGATGCGCGTCGGAATGTTCGCCTTGATGAGACCCGTGATCACGTCGACCGACGGCCGCTGCGTGGCGAGGATCAGGTGAATGCCGGCTGCGCGCGCCTTCTGCGCGAGGCGGGCGATCAGCTCCTCGACCTTCTTGCCGACCACCATCATGAGATCGGCGAGCTCGTCGATGACTACGACGATATGCGGCAGCGTGGCGAGCGGCTGGGGGCTGCCCGATTCGATGGTCGCCGGATCCTCGAGCGGCTTGCCCGCCTTCTCCGCGTCGGAGACCTTGTGGTTGTAGCCCGAGAGATTGCGCACCCCGACCCAGGACATCAGCTTGTAGCGCCGCTCCATCTCGGCCACGCACCAGTGCAGCGCGTTGGCCGCCCGCTTCATGTCGGTCACCACCGGAGCGAGCAGGTGCGGGATGTCCTGATAGACCGACAGCTCGAGCATCTTGGGGTCGACGAGGATCAGGCGCACGGCGCGCGGCTCGGACTTGTACAGCAGCGACAGGATCATCGCGTTGATCGCGACCGACTTGCCCGAGCCCGTGGTGCCCGCGACCAGCAGGTGCGGCATCCTGGCGAGATCCGCCACCACGGGGTTGCCGGCGATGTCCTTGCCGAGCGCGAGCGCGAGCGGCGAATGCGCGTCGTGGTAGACCTCGGAGCCGAGGATCTCCGACAGACGCACCGTCTGGCGGTGCGGATTGGGGATCTCCAGGCCCATGCAGGATTTGCCGGGGATCGTTTCGACGACGCGGATCGACACCACCGACAAGGCGCGCGCGAGGTCCTTCACTAGGTTGACGATCTGGCTGCCTTTCACGCCCACGGCCGGCTCGACCTCGTAGCGCGTGATCACCGGGCCGGGATAGGCGGCCAGCACCTTGACCGAGACGCCGAAATCCGAGAGCTTCTTCTCGATCAGCCGCGAAGTGAACTCGAGCGTCTCGGGCGTGACCTGCTCACCCTCGTGGCTCGCTTCATCCAGCAGCTTGAGCGGCGGCAGCGGCGTGTCCGGAAGATTCTCGAACAAGGGGGCCTGCTTCTCCTTCTGCACGCGCTCGGACTTCTTGATCTCCACGATCGCCGGCTCGATGCGCAGCGGCGGATGCTCCTCCTCGCGCTTGCGCTCGGTCTCGACGACGAACTCGCGCTCTTCGCGCGCGATCTCGCCCAGCTTGCGGTCCCTGCGCCGGTCCCAGGCCCCCACGGCGAGCGAATAGAGGCCCTCGAGCAGGAAGCCGAGCATCTCCGAGACAGTGAGCCAGGAGATGCCGGTGAACAGGCTGAGGCCCACGGCGACCAGCGTAACGAGCGCCAGCGTCGCTCCCGTGAAGCCGAGCGCTGCGGCAATCAGGCGGGCGGAGGCCCCGCCGATCAATCCGCCGGGCGCCAGCGGCAGCTCGGCGGCCAGCGAGTGCAGGCGCAGGGCCTCGAGCGACGCGCTCGCTCCGAGCAGCAGGACAAAACCCGCCAGCGCGAGGGCAAGCGGGCGGTGGTCGATGAGCGAGCTGCCGTCCAGGCGGCGGTATCCCCAGACCACGACGTAGACGCACAACGCCGCCCACCAATACGCGGAAAGGCCGAACAGATAAAGGAGCACATCGGCCAGCCAGGCGCCGAAGCGCCCGCCCGCGTTCTGCGTCACCGCGTGCGTGACGCTGTGCGACCAGCCCGGATCGGTCCGGTGGTAGGTGGCCAGGATCAGCAGCAGGTAGGCCGCGAGCGCGACCAGCAGCAGCCACTTCGCCTCGCGCAGCAGGTTCGCCAGCTTTGCCGGGAGAGGAGCGACCGTAGATTTCTGTGCTGCTGCCATTGCGGCCCGCGTGGAAGTGCGCAATTCTACCCCACGCGTGCCGCGCGCCCGGTCGGCCGGAACCGAATTCCGGCCGACGCTGCGTCACTCCGGCAGCATGATCGACTCGTGCAGCACGATGTTCGAGCCGCGCATCTCGATGTAGCCGCCCATCTGCAGATCCTTCATCACCCGGCTCACCATCTCGCGCGACGCGCCGATCATCTTGGCGATGTCCTGCTTCGGCAGGCGCTTGGTGACGATCTTCTGACCGTCGACGGTGTCGGCCATGTCGAGCAGCAGCCTGGCCACCCGGCCATACACGTCGAGCAGCGCCAGGCTGCCGATCTTGCGATCGGCCTCGCGCAGGCGGTGCACCAGACCGCGCATGACCGCCATCGCCATGTCGAAACTGTCGGACAGGCACTTGTTGAAGTCGCGCTTGGCAATCGACAGCAGCTCGCAGGGCTCGATGCACACCACGCTGGCCGACCGCGGAGCGTCGTCGATCAGTCCCATCTCGCCGAAGAACTCGCCCGGCCCGAGGATGCTGAGGATGACTTCCTTCCCGTCCGCATCGCTCATCATCACCTTGAGCCGCCCCGAGATCACGATGTACAGCGAGTCGGTCGGATCGCCAGCCGCCATCACCATGGCGCTGCGCGGCAAGCTCTTGCGATTGACCATGGTCGCGAGCGTACGCAGCTGCTCCTCCGGAAAGCCCGAGAACAGCGGCACCGCCCTCAGCACCGCGGTCGAGACGATTGCAGGTGTGCCCGCCATAGTTTCTCCCCGCCCATGTACTTTTGGTTGCCCCACAACATGTTAGCAGAATCCCGCGCTCAGAATACGTACGCGAAGCTGAAGTGGCCGCGGGTATCCCAGGAGCGCTGCAGGCCGCCATCGTCCAGCACGACGGCGTAGTCGAGCCGGAACGAAGTGTTGTTGCCGCGGGCATAGCGCAGCCCGAGGCCGGCGCTGCTGATGTGCTCGCCGACCCGCTCTCCCGGACCCGGATTGATGCGGCGCACAGCGCCCCAGTCGTCGAACAAGACGCCGCGCAGCTGCGCGCCGGAGATGCCGGTCCGCGCACCGAAGTCGGGCGTATACAGCTCGACCGTGCCCCGGTAGCCCTTGTCGTCGATGATCTCGCGCTCGGTGAATCCGCGCACCGAGTCCGCGCCGCCGATTCCGAACTGCTCGCCCGTCACGAGCATGTCGCGCGTGTACTGGCCGTTCATGGCGAGATGCAGCTGCCAGTCGTGCGCCAGCGCCTCGCTATGGCTGAAGCCCCAGCGCGCGAGCGCATAGCTTGCGCTCGCGCACTGGCCGATGCCGTTATTGCGCGACGCGCAAAATACCGCGGCCGAGTCGTCATTACCTCCAGGCAGATTGTGCGACACGCCGAGCGAGAACGAGGTCTCGGTGTCCTGGTCCCGATAGAGGCCCGAATAGAGCGCCGTCGCGGGGTGGACGGTCACGTCCGGGATGAGCTGCCCGCCGCCGGCGACGGCCCGCACGCCGGAATTGTCGTAGGCGCGATAGTCGAGGACCAGCGCGACACCCTGGTCGTAATCGCCGATCTTGTCGAGGTTGTGCGTATAGCGCGCGGCGGCGAGCGTACCTGCGCCGGAGACGTTGAAGACGTTCTGAACGGTCCCGGAGTCGACGTTCGAGTAGCCCGCCGAAATATCCAGCGCGTCACCCAGGGCATAGAGCGGCACGTGATAGCCCGCGCCGGCGATCAGCACGTTCTTGCTCGGCACCGCGGACAGCTGGGTCGGATGCTGGTCGTCGTTCGGCGCGCCGATAACCTGCATCGTCAGCACGTGGTCGAGTCCCCAGAGATTCGCGTTCTGATAGCCCAGGCCCACGCGGTAAATGCCGGTCTGCTGATTGCCGGTGTTGTCGATCGTCACGCTGAAGCGCTGCGGCGGCTGGTCCTTCACCCGAACGAGCGCGTCCACGGCGGCCGGTTCCTGGCCGTTGCGCAGAACGACGCTCGTCTGCTTGGCCGGGTTGCCGTTCGCGACGCGAAGGTTGCGGCCGATCGCGCGCTCATTGGGCGCCTCGCCCGGTGCGAGCGACGGAACGCTAGCCTCGACGTTCGCCTCGTCGAAGTACTTGTTGCCCTCGACGATCAGGCGCGCGATCCGCGCCTCGACGATTCGAAAGCGGACTTCGCCGTGCTCGAGTTCCTGCTCGGGCAGCACGACCCGCACCGCACTGTAGCCCGCCCGGCGGTAGGCGCGCTCGACCGCCTCGCGCGCGCGCTGCACGTCCGCGAACGTGCGCCCGGCCCCGGTAAACGCCCGCGTGGCCGCTTCCAGCCGCGCGTCCGGCACGAGCGTGGCGCCTTCGAAGACAAAGCGCCTGATTGCGAACCTGGGGGTTGCGCCGGCGGCGGGACGGGTCGGTTCCTGCGCGTGCGCCATACCGCCCGCCCAGAGTAATGCCAGCGTCAGGCAAAGGAACGAAGTCCCCTTCAAAGGCCCACCCTCCGGTACGGCTGCGGTCGGCAAGGACCGGTCATTTATAATTCGACGCGCCACGCAGTATAGCCAGTGGCCGAACCCCGCGACTCATGACCTCCCGCCACGCTCGCCTTCTGATTCTGGGCTCCGGACCCGCCGGATACACGGCGGCGGTGTACGCGGCGCGCGCGAACCTGCGCCCCTTGCTGATCACCGGCCTGGCGCAGGGCGGCCAGCTGATGACCACGACGGACGTCGACAACTGGCCCGCCGACGCCGCCGGGGTCCAGGGGCCGGATCTGATGGAGCGCTTCAAGAAGCACGCCGAGCGCTTCGAAACCGAGCTCGTGTTCGATCAGATCCACACTGCCCGGCTCGGGCGACGCCCGTTCGTGCTGGAAGGCGATTCCGGCAGCTATGCCTGCGACGCCCTGATCATCGCCACGGGGGCCTCGGCCAAGTACCTGGGCATCGAATCGGAGCAGAAATTCATGGGGCGCGGCGTCTCGGCCTGCGCGACCTGCGACGGCTTCTTCTTCAAGGGGCAGGACGTCGCCGTGGTCGGCGGGGGGAATACCGCGGTCGAGGAGGCGCTCTACCTGTCGAACATCGCGCGCCGCGTGGTGCTCGTGCACCGGCGCGACAAGCTGCGCGCCGAAAAGATCATGATCGACAAGCTGCTGAAGAAAACCGCGGAGGGCAACGTCGCCATCGAGTGGAACCACGTGCTGGACGAGGTGTTGGGCGACTCGCGCGGCGTGACCGGGATTCGCATCCGCGACGTGTCGAGCAAGGCGGCGAAGGAGCTCAAGCTCAGCGGCCTGTTCATCGCCATCGGGCATTCGCCTAACACGGCGATCTTCGCGGGACAGCTCGAGATGGAAAACGGCTACATCGTGACGCAGGGCGGGCGCAACGGGAACGCCACGGCGACGAGCGTGCCCGGCGTGTTCGCTGCCGGAGACGTGCAGGATCACGTCTACCGGCAGGCGGTCACCAGCGCGGGCAGCGGCTGCATGGCGGCGCTCGACGCCGAGAAATACCTCGACGACCTGGCGGCGCGCGGGTGATGCCGCCGTGCCGGTGGACAAGCCGACCGGGAAAGACGACACCGAGTTCCGCCGTGCGGTGGCCGATGTCAAGCCGCTGCGGCCTTCGCGGCACGTGACCCGCCTTCCGCCTGCGCCCGATCCGATCCCGCACCAGAGCCGCATGGACGAGCGGGCGGCGCTGGCCGAGACGCTGAGCGGCCCCGTGTCGCTCGACGACGCGCTCGATAGCGGCGAAGAGCTCAGCTTCCTGCGGGAAGGATTGTCGCGGCAGGTGCTGCGCCGCCTGCGACGCGGGCACTGGGTGGTGCAGGACGAGCTCGATCTTCACGGCCTGAACCGCGCGCAGGCGGCGCTGAGCGTGGCTCAGTTCCTGCGCCAATGCAGCGCACACGGGCTGCGCTGCGTGCGCATCGTGCACGGCAAAGGCCTCGGCTCGCCAGGTCGCGAGCCCGTGCTGAAAGGCAAGCTGAGGAAGTGGCTCACGCCGCGCGACGAAGTGCTGGCCTTCTGCCAGGCACCCCAGGCGCACGGCGGCGCCGGCGCCGTGCTCGTCCTGCTCAAGCCGCGCCGCTAGGGCGCGCGCCTAGACCGCGGCCTCGTTCGTCTCGCCCGTCCGGATGCGCACGACGTGCTCGACGCCGGTGACGAAGATCTTGCCGTCGCCGATCTTCCCGGTGCGCGCGGCGCGCACGATGGCGTCGATCGCGCTGTCCACCTGCGTGTCGGCGACGACGACCTCGATCTTGACCTTGGGCAGGAAGTCGACCACGTATTCGGCGCCGCGGTAGAGCTCGGTATGGCCCTTTTGCCTGCCGAAACCCTTCACCTCGGTGACGGTCAGACCGGTGACTCCGACTTCCGAGAGCGCCTCGCGCACTTCGTCGAGTTTGAACGGTTTGACGATGGCTTCGATCTTCTTCATGCGCGCTCCTCGCTGCGGCCTGTCTGCCGACCGTGCCGATTATAATCGAGCCATGGCCGTCGGGGCGGCGCGGAATTGACCCAACTTAGCATCGTCGACTCGCTCGCCGGCGTCGAGGCGGGCGAATGGAACGCCCTGTGCGGCGCGAATCCCTTCGTCAAGCACGAGTTCCTGCGCGCGCTGCTCGATACCGGCTGCGCGAGCGCGCGCACTGGCTGGCAGCCGCGGTTCCTGCTGCTGCGCCGCCACGGCGAGCTGGCGGGGGCCATGCCGCTGTTCGCCAAGACGCATTCCTACGGCGAGTACGTCTTCGACTGGGCGTGGGCCGACGCCTACGCGCGGCACGGCCTGGATTACTACCCGAAGCTGCTCGGCGCCGTGCCCTTCACCCCGGTCACCGGCCCGCGCCTGCTGGCGGCTTCGGACGACGTGCGCGAGGCGCTGCTCGCCGCGGCGCTCGAGCTGTCCCGGAACGCATCGTCGCTGCATGTGCTCTTTCCGACGGAGGGCGAAGCGCAGCTCATGGCGCGCCACGGCATGATGCTGAGGCGCGCGGTCCAGTTCCACTGGCGCAACGCCGGTTACGCCGACTTCGACGCTTTTCTCGCGCGCATGTCGCATGCCCGGCGCAAGAACATCAAGCAGGAGCGCCGCCGCGTGCGCGAGGCGGGCGTGAGCTTCCGCCGCTTGCGGGGCGCCGAGATCGATCGGCGCCACTGGGAGTTCTTCTACCGCTGCTACCGGGGAACCTACGCGGCGCACGGCTCCAGCCCTTACCTCAACCTGCCGTTCTTCCTGCGTCTCGGAGAGAGCCTGCCGCAGCACACGCTCATGATCGTCGCCGAGCGCGGCGGCGCGCCGATCGCGGCCTCGCTGTTCATGGTCGACGAAAGCGCGCTCTACGGACGCTACTGGGGGGCGCTCGAGCACGTGCCGCTACTGCATTTCGAGTGCTGCTACTACCAGCCGATCGAGTACGCCATCGCCCACCGCCTGGACAAGTTCGAGGGCGGCGCGCAGGGAGAGCACAAGCTGTTTCGCGGCCTGATGCCGGTCGAGACCGTCTCCGCGCACTGGCTCGCGCATGCGGGATTCGCGCGCGCGATCGAGGACTATCTGGCGCGCGAAACGCGCGGCATCGCCCGCTACGTGGACGAACTCGCCGAGCATTCGCCATTTCGCGATAATTGAACGACAGGGAGGCATCCGCGTATGCGACTGAAGAACAAGGTGGCGATCGTGACCGGCGCAGCCGGCGGCTTCGGCGAGGGCATCGCCCGGCGCTTCGCGCAGGAAGGCGCACGAGTGATCGTGAACGACATCAACCGGCAGGGCGCAGAGCGCGTCGCGGAGGAGATCCGCCAGGCTGGCGGCTCGTCCGAAGCCGTCCAGGCCGACGTCACGCGCGGCGCGGACTGGGCTCGCATGGTCCAGGCCGCGGCGTCGGCCTTCGGCGGCCTAGACGTCGTGGTGAACAACGCGGGTTGGACTCACCGCCGCAAGCCCTACCTCGAGGTGACGGAGGAGGAGTTCGATCGCGTCTACGCCGTGAACGTGAAGAGCGTCTACCTATCCGCGCAGCACGCGCTGCCCGCGTTCCGCAAGCGGGGTGGCGGGTGCTTCGTCAACATCGCCTCCACCGCCGGCGTGCGCCCCAGACCCGGTCTGACCGTGTACAACAGCTCCAAGGGAGCGGTCATCCTTCTCAGCAAGTCGATGGCGGCGGAGTTCGGGCCGGACAAGGTGAGGGTGAATTGCGTCAATCCGGTATTCAGCCCGGACACCGCCCTGTCGGCGGATTTCGCCGGCGGCGCACTGACCGCTGAGGCCAAGGCCGCGTTCCTCGCCACCATTCCCCTGGGCAGGTTCTCGACGCCGCTCGACGTGGCGAACGCCTGCCTCTATCTCGCGTCGGACGAGGCCGCGATGATCAGCGGCACGTGTATCGAGGTGGATGGCGCGCGCTGCGTCTAGCCGCGCGCGCGCTTCAGCCCGCCGAGCAGAGCCGCCACCTGGCGCTGCTTGCCGCGCGGCGCGGCGGCAGGGCGCTCCTCCGGCACCGGCGGCTGCGTAGGCTCGTACGGCTTGGAGAAGATCGGATCGGCCGGCATGTGGGGGCGCGGCGCGTGGCGCTCGCGCGGTTCTCGCGGCTCCCTGCGCCCGCCGCGACCTCCCTCGCGACCGATGAGAGCCGCCACGGCTCCACTGTCGGTCGAGAAGCCCGGCACGATGACGCGCTCGATCTTGCGCTTGATGAGCTTTTCGATGGCGGCGAGCTTCTCGTGGTCATCCGGCGCGACGAGCGAGATCGCCTCGCCCGCCATCCCCGCGCGCCCGGTCCTGCCGATGCGGTGCACGTAGTCCTCGGGCGAGTGCGGCACGTCGAAATTGATGACCTGCGGCAGGCCCTCGATGTCCAGCCCGCGCGACGCGACATCGGTCGCCACCAGCACCGCCACTTTGCCCGCCTTGAAATCCTCCAGCGCGACCAGCCGCTCGGCCTGCGACTTGTCGCCGTGGATCGCGTCCGCGTGGATGTGCTCGCGGCGCAGCTGGTGCGCCAGGCGATTGGCTCCGATGCGCGTGCCGGTGAACACGAGCACCTGCGTCAGATTGCGCGAGCGGATCAGGTGGCAGAGCAGCTCGCGCTTCTTCTCGCGCGCCACCGGGTGCACGACGTGCGTCACGAGGTCGGCGACCGCGTTGCGCGCAGCGACCTGCACCTCGGCCGGGTTCCTCAGGATGGTGGCCGCGAGCTTGCGGATCTCCTCAGGGAAGGTGGCGGAGAACATCAGGTTCTGCCGCACCGCGGGCAGCAGCGCGATGATGCGCCGGATGTCTGGCATGAACCCCATGTCGAGCATGCGATCGGCCTCGTCCAGCGTCAGCACGGACACCTGGCCGAACATGACCGTCTTGTTCTGCACGTGATCGAGCAGCCTGCCGGGCGTCGCCACGAGGATCTCGACGCCCTGGCGTAGCTGCGCGATCTGCGCGTTCATGTCGACGCCGCCGTAGACGACAGCGCTGCGCAGCGGCAGGTGCCTGGCGTACTCGCGAAAGCTCTCCTCGACCTGGATCGCCAGCTCGCGTGTCGGCGTGAGGATGAGGGCCCGCACGGGGTGGCGCGCCGGCGACGCGCTGGTGCTCGCAAGCGGCGCCAGCCGCTGCAGGATCGGCAGGGCGAAGGCCGCGGTCTTTCCCGTGCCGGTCTGCGCGCCCGCCATGAGATCGCGCCCCTGGAGCACCAGGGGGATCGCCTGTTCCTGGACCGGCGTGGGCTTTGTGTAGCCGAGGTCGGCTACCGCTGCGACCAGCGGCGCGATGAGGCCGAGTTGTTCGAAGTCCGAGCTGATAACGAATCGCCTTGCGGAGCAGGGCGTCGCAAAAGGGCGAATTATACTCCGATCCCTCACGGGTTCGCCGAATGATTCTGCTACGCAATCTGACCCTCGCGCGCGGCGCGCAGCGCCTGTTCGCCGGCGCTTCGCTCACGCTCGAGCGCGGATGGAAGGTCGGGCTGGTCGGCGCCAACGGCAGCGGCAAGTCCAGCCTGCTCGCCCTGATCGCCGGCGAGCTCGCGCCCGATACAGGCGACTGTGAGCTGCGGCCTGGCACGCGCCTCGCGCGCATCGAGCAGGAAGCCCCCGCGCTGACGCAGAGCGTCCTGGATTACCTGCTCGACTCCGATGCCGTGCTGCGCGCGGCGCAAGGCGAGATTCTCGCGGCGGAGGCCTCGGGCGACGGGGCGCGCCTGGCGCTTGCCCACGAGCACTACGCGCAGGCCGACGGCTACACCGCCCAGGCGCGCGCGTACGCGCTGCTCGCCGGCCTGGGCTTTGCCCAGGAGGACGGCGCGCGCCAGGTGCGCGAGTTCTCGGGCGGCTACCGCATGCGCCTGAATCTCGCCCGCGCGCTGATGCGCCCCTCGGACCTGCTGCTGCTCGACGAACCGACGAACCACCTCGACCTCGACACGATCCTGTGGCTCGAGACCTGGCTGCGCGGCTATCCCGGCACGCTGCTCGTCGTGTCGCACGACCGCGACTTCCTCGACCGCGTCACCGACCACACGCTGGCGATCGCCGCCGACTCGCTGCGTCTGTACGCCGGCAACTACTCGCTCTACGAGCGCCTGCACGTCGCGGAGCTCGAGCAGCAGGCTGCGCTCGCGGCGCGGCAGGAGCGCGAAGTGCGGCGCATCACGTCGTTCGTCGAGCGCTTCCGCGCCAAGGCGACCAAGGCGCGCCAGGCGCAAAGCCGGCTCAAGCAGCTCGAGCGCATGGTCCGGGTTGCGCCCGTATACGCCAACGAGACGTTCCGCTTCGCCTTCGAGGAGCCCGAGCGCCGGCCGGAGCGCATCGTGAGCCTGGAGGACGTTCGGGCCGGCTACGGGGAGCGCCCGGTGCTGGCGCAGGTGTCGCTCGCGATCGCGAACGGCGACCGCCTCGCGGTGATCGGCGCCAACGGCGCCGGCAAGACCACGCTGGTGCGCCTGCTGGCGGGCGAGCTCGCCCCGCTCGAAGGCCGGCGCAGCGAAGCGCGCGGCGTCGTGATCGGCTACTTCGCGCAGCACCAGATCGAGTCGCTGCGGCCCGATGAGACGCCGCTCGGCATGATGCTGCGCCTGTTTCCGCGCGAGCGCGAGCAGCAATTGCGCGACTTTCTCGGCGGCTTCGGCTTCAGCGGGGAGCGTGCCCAGCGCCCGATCGGGCCGCTTTCGGGCGGCGAAAAGTCGCGCCTCGCGCTGGCTGCGCTCGTCAGGCAGCGTCCGAACCTGCTGCTGCTGGACGAACCGACGAACCACCTCGACCTCGAGATGCGCCGCTCGCTCGCGCTGGCGCTGCAGAGCTATGCCGGGGCGCTGGTCGTGGTGTCGCACGACCGCCATCTGATCGCAACCTGCGCCGACCGCATCCTGCTGGTCGCGGACGGCGGGGTGTCGGAATTCGACGGGGATCTGGAGGACTACCGCCAGCTGCGCCTGAAGGCGGAGCGCGGCGCCCGCAAGGAGGCCAATGGCCCGAGCCGCCGCGACCTGCGCCGCGCCGAGGCCGAGGCGCGCACGCGCAAGCGGGTGCGTGCGCGACCTCTGGAAAAGCAGCTCGCCGATCTCGAGGCGCGCATTGCCACACTGACGCGCGAGGCGGACGCGGTGCGCGCCGCGCTCGCCGAACCGGCGACCTATGCCGAGGATGCACGCGAGCGGCTGCGCGAGCTGATGCAGAGCGAAACGCGCCTGAGCGCCGGGCTGGCCGAGGCCGAGGAAGCGTGGCTGCACACCGCCGCGCGCCTGGACGCCCTACGCAGGGAGGAAGCCTAGGCTAATTGATGGTCCGCGGGGCGCGCTCCGCGGGCTCGCGCGGCTCGCTGCCGGGAAGCTTGAGATCCACGTCCCAGTCGCTCTTCTTCACCGCGGCCTGCAGCAGCCGGCACACCGAGTGCAGCAGCACCGAATCGAAGGTGAGCGTGACGCCGTGACCTTCGGCGGGATGCAGCGCGACCACCGGCTGTCCCTTGCGGTCGTGGCCGGTCTGGATACGCGCGAGCAGCAGCGGCGACTCGCCGAGCGGCGTGGCGCGCTCCTGCGCTTCGTAGGGCTTGGCGAAGTTCGCGCGCGACACCGCCTGCTCGTGCTCCAGCCCGAGCAGCGCCTTGCGCACGTCGGGGTTTGCCTGGGTGCGGATGCGCGGGCTCGCCTCTTCCGCGAGCTTCACCAGCAGCGGCCACAGCAGCTTCACGAAGCGACGCGTCAGCCACAGCCGTACCTCGACGCCTTCGCTGGTCGAGACCAGCATGAGGAGCCTGTCCTGCTCCGCCTCGTAGTCGATCTTGATCTGGTGCAGGCGCATGCAAATAGTATCCATACTGCGGCCCGGCGATGCAACGGCGGTTGCGCACTATTGCGCGCGCCGCTCGCTCAACCGCCGCGGATGCGTTCCAGCAGGCGTGTGGTCGAGCGCTGATGCTCGAACGGGATGGAATACACCTTGCCGCCGCGCGCCAGTACCTCGCGCGCGCCGACGATGCGTTCGACCGGCCAGTCCCCGCCCTTGACGAGCACCTCGGGACGACAGGCCTCGATCAGGCGCGCAGGCGTGTCGTCGTCGAACCAGGTGACCGCGTCGACGGACTCGAGCGCCGCGACCACCGCCATGCGATCCTCCAGCGGGTTGACCGGTCGATCGGCGCCTTTGCCGAGGCGCCGCGCCGAAGCATCGCCGTTCAGTGCCACCAGCAGAGCGGCGCCGAGCGCCCTGGCGCGCGCCAGGTAGGTGACATGGCCGCGGTGCAACAGGTCGAACACGCCGTTGGTGAAGACGAGCGGCCGGGCGAGCGCGCCGAGCCGTGCCGCGAGCTCATGCGGCTGACAGAGCTTGCGTTCGAACGCCGGCGGCAGCGTCGCCATGCGCACTCGGCCGCGCTCGGCGTCAGCTCTTCGAGGCTTTCGCCTTGGGTTCCTCGCGCGGGCGGCAGACTTCATCGGTCGGCTTGCAGTACTCGAAGACCTTGACCACCTTGAGCACGCCGCCGGTCGTGCGCGCGACTTCCACGGCGTCGGCAGCCTCTTTTTCGGTCACGATGCCCATCAGGTAGACCGTCCCCGCCTCGGTGACAACCTTGACGTGCAGCGGGTCGAACAGGGCCGCGTCGAAGAAGCGCGTCTTCACCTTGCTGGTGATGTACGTGTCGTTGCTGCGTGCCGGCAGCGAGGAAAGGCCCGCGATCTGCAGCTCGTTCACGACATTGCGCACCCTCGGCACGCCGAGCGTCAACTTCTCGCAGTCATCCTTGGTGGCCTGGTCGGGGACTTCGCCGGTCAGCAACGCCGTGCCGTTGAACGACGTGATATTGACGTGCACCTTTCCGCTGTAACGATCGCCGATGAGCCTTCCAGCGCGCAGCTCGATGCTCTCGTCGTCCACCTGCGCGCCCGTGCTGCGCCGATCATTCGCCGAGACCGCCGCAGCGCCCGCCCCCACCGCGACTGCACCCAGGCAGCCCTGCAGCGACACTGCGGCCACGGGAATCAGGATCGCCAGCAGCAGCTCGTTTCTGTTCATCGCTTCGCTCCAAAAAGCAGTTCGTCGATACCATCGCACAGGCAGTGCAGCGCCAGCAGATGGACCTCCTGGATGCGCACCGTCCGGTCGTGCGGAACGCACACATGCACGTCTTCGCGCCCGAGATGCGCGGCCATTTTGCCGCCACGCCTGCCGGTCAGCGCGACGACGCGCATGCCCTTCTCGCGCGCCGCGACCACCGCCTCGATCACGCTCGCCGAGTTGCCGCTGGTCGAGATGGCAAGCAAGACGTCGCCCCGGCCTCCCAGCGCGCGCACCTGCTTGGCGAACACCTGATCGTAGCCGTAGTCGTTGGCGATCGAGGTAAGCGTTGAGGAATCGGTGGTCAGCGCGAGCGCAGCAAGCGGCGGGCGCTCGATCTCGAAGCGATTCACCAGCTCGGCCGCGAAATGCTGTGCGTCGGCCGCCGAGCCGCCATTGCCGCAGGCGAGCAGCTTGCCGCCATCGCGCAGCGCCCGCACCATGAGCGCGGCGGCGTGCGCGATCGGCACGGACAAAGAATCTGCACTGGCCGTCTTGAGCTGCGCGCTCTCGGCGAAATGCGCGGCGACGCGCGCCGCAAGTCCAGCGGTCTGTTCAGCGTGGCCCATGGCGCATCTTACACCGGCGGCGCATGCTCGATCGCCGTCGGGGCGGTGCGACAGTCCGTGCTAAGCCTCGAACGCGTTCCGCAACCACTCGATGCGCGCCGCATCGGCACGGTCGAGCAGCAGCACGTCGAACCGGCAAGCCACCTCGCCGCGTCCCGCCAGGTACAGCCGCGCCGCGGCCACCAGCCGCCGGCGCTTGACGGCCGTTACGCTTTCGGCCGCGCCGCCGAAGAAGGCGCTGCGACGCAGCCGCACCTCGGCAAAGACCAGCGTGCCCCGATCCTCCGCGACGAGGTCGATCTCGCCATGGCGGCAGCGCCAGTTGCGCGCCAGAATGCGCAGGCCGGCCTTGCGCAGCAACTGCGCGCACAGGTCTTCGGCTCGCACTCCGGCACGGTTCATGGCAGGCTTAACGTGCGGCGACAGACCGCGTTGACCGTCCGTGAGCCCTGGTACCCTTTATATCGTCGCGACTCCGATCGGCAATCTTGCCGATGCGAGCCCCCGCGCGCTGGAAGCGCTCGCCCACGCCGACCTGGTCGCCTGCGAGGACACGCGCACCTCGCGCACGCTGCTGGCGCGCCACGGCATCGCGGCGCGCACCGTCGCCCTGCATGCGCACAACGAGCGCGCCGCGACGGCGCGGCTGCTCGGCGCGCTGCAACAGGGCAAGAACGTGGCGCTGGTGAGCGACGCCGGCACGCCCGCGGTGTCCGACCCGGGCGCCGTGCTGGTGGCGGCCGCGCACGCTGCCGGCGTGCGCGTGCTGCCGCTGCCCGGGCCGAGCGCGGCCATCACCGCCTTCAGCGCGGCGGGATTTCCGTCCGATCGCTTCCTGTTCGTCGGCTTCCTGCCCGCGGCGCATTCCGCGCGGCGCAAGGCGCTCGAAGCGCTCGAAGCGACTTGTCCCGTCATCCTGTACGAGGCGCCGCACCGCGTCGCGGAAACCGTCGCGGACCTCGCCGAGCGCTACGGCGGCGCGCGCGAGATCGTCATCGCGCGCGAGCTGACCAAGAAGTTCGAGGAGATCGTGCGCCTTCCGCTCACCGCGGCGGCCGACTGGCTGGCCGCAGCGCCGCACCGCCAGCAGGGCGAGTTCGTGCTGGTGCTGGGCCCCGCGACGGCGCGGCCGGGCGCGGACGAAGGCGAAGCCGCGCGCGTGCTCGGCATCCTGCTCGAGACGCTGCCCGCGAGCGAGGCGGCAAAGCTCGCCGCGCGCATTACCGGTGCGCCGCGCAAGGCGCTCTACGAGCAGGCGCTGCGCCTGGCCGGCAGGCGGCACGCGCGCCCGGGCTAGAATCCCCGCATGGATCGCATCACCTTCGTCCGCCCCGACGACTGGCACCTTCACCTGCGCGACGGCCCATCGCTCGCCGCAGTGCTCGCCGACAGCGCGCGGCGCTTCGGGCGCGCGATCGTCATGCCCAACCTGAAGCCCGCCGTGCGCAGCACGCAACAGGCGCTCGGTTACCGCGAACGCATCCTCGCCGCGCTGCCCGAAGGCGTGCGCTTCGAGCCGCTCATGACCCTCTATCTGACCGACGACACGCCTCCCGAGGAGATCGTGCGCGCCAGGGCATCCGGTGCGGTGCATGGCGTCAAGCTCTACCCGGCGGGCGCGACGACGCACTCGGACGAGGGCGTCACGCGCCTGTCGCGCTGCTTCCATGCCCTGGAGAAGATGCAGGAGCTCGGCGTGCCGCTGCTGGTGCATGGCGAGGTGACCGATCCGGCCATCGACGTCTTCGACCGGGAAAAGGCGTTCATCGAGAACGTGCTCGGCCCGCTCGTCGCCCGTTTCCCGGACCTGCGCGTCGTGCTGGAGCACATCACCACGCGCGATGCCGTGCAGTACGTCGAGGTCACCGGGCCGAACATCGCCGCCACGATCACCGCGCATCACCTGCTGATGAACCGCAACGCGCTGTTCCTGGGTGGCATCCGGCCGCACCATTACTGCCTGCCGGTGCTCAAGCGCGAGGAGCACCGCGAGGCGCTCGTCGAAGCCGCGGTGTCGGGCAACCCCAAGTTCTTTCTCGGCACCGACAGCGCGCCGCACGGGCGCCGCGGCAAGCAAGCCGCATGCGGCTGCGCCGGGATTTACACTGCGCATGCCGGCATCGAGCTGTACGCGGCGGCGTTCGAGGAAGCGGGCGCGCTCGAACGGCTGGAGGGCTTCGCGAGCCTTTTCGGCGCGCGCTTCTACGGCTTGCCGCCGAATCGCGACACGATCACGCTCGTGCGCGAGCCATGGACGGTGCCGGCGGCGCTGCCGTTCGGCGACGACGAGCTGGTGCCACTGCGCGCCGGCGAAACCGTGCCATGGAAGCTTGCCTGAGTCATCCCATCTACGATCCGGTCAGGCCGGCGCTCATGCGCCTGGCTCGGGAGCCGGACTGGCCGGATTGCGCGCGCCTGAACGCGCTCGCGCGCGAGCTCGGCACGCCAGCGCGCACGGCGAGCGGCAAACCGGTCCGGTTCACCTCTCCGCCGCAAGACGACGCCAACTACGAGCTGCGCGTACATGCCAGTGGCGCGATCGCGACGCGCGCCAATAACTGGCACGACCTGTTCAACGCGCTCGCCTGGCTCGCCTTTCCGCGCGTCAAGGCGACGCTGAACGCCCGGCACGCCGCGCGGATTCCGCACGAGCGCGGTCAGCGCAGCCCGCTGCGCGACCTGCTGACGATCTTCGACGAGGGCGGTGCGATCGTGGGGGTCAGCGAGCCGTCCCTGGTCGAGCTGATCCGCGGCTTCCGCTGGCGCGAGCTGTTCTGGACGCGGCGCGCAGATGTCCTGCGCGCGCTGCGCTTCGTCATCGTCGGCCACGCGGTGCTCGAGCAGGCGCGCAGCCCGTGGCCGGGCATCACCTGCAAGGCGCTCTTCGTCCCGGTGGACGCCGCTCTGCTCGACGCGCCTAGCGAGCGGCTGCTCGCTCACCTGGACGAGCGGGCCGCGCTCTGGTTCGCCGCCGCCCGGGACGATTGCACGCCGCGGGCACTCGCGCCCCTGCCCGTGTTCGGCTACCCGGGCTGGTTTCCCGGGAACGACCGCGAAGGGTTCTACGCCGACGCGCGCTACTTCCGCCCCCTCAGGCGCGCCGCGGTAAAATACGTGCGGGAGTCGGCCAGGCAGCCGCTGTGCGCAAGCGCAGAGGAAAGTCCGGGCTCCATAGAGCGGGATGCGGGGTAACACCCCGGCGCGTATAAGCGCCGCGCGAGCGGCGCAAAGGCGACGAACAGGGCCACAGAGACGAGTCCCCGGGTCACACCGGGGGGTGAAACGCGGCGACCTCCATCCGGAGCAACACCAAATAGGCAAGCGCTCGAGGTCGGCTCGGCCGAGCTTGCG
>DASPRB010000134.1:0-12383 GCA_035624675.1 Burkholderiales bacterium | reverse complement strand
TCCGGCGAGCTGCGCGCTGGTGATCATCGACATGCAGCGCGACTTCGTCGACCCGGGCGGCTTCGGGGAGGCGCTGGGCAACGACGTGTCGCTGCTTCGCCGGGCGGTGGCGCCGACCCGGCAGGTGCTTGCGGCTGCCCGGTCCGCCGGGATGCTGGTCATCCACACCCGGGAGGGGCACCGGCCTGATCTGGCCGATCTGCCCGCGGCCAAGAAGGCGCGCGGCAAGCTGAAGGCCGGCATCGGCGACCCGGGGCCGATGGGGCGCATCCTGGTGCGCGGCGAGCACGGCCACGACATCATCGACGAGCTGAAGCCCGCGCCGGGCGAGCCGGTGGTGGACAAGCCTGGCAAGGGCGCGTTCTACGCCACCGATCTCGATTCGATCCTGCACAACCGCGGCATCCGGCAGTTGGTGGTGTGCGGCGTCACCACCGAGGTGTGCGTCAACACCACGGTGCGCGAGGCGAACGACCGCGGCTACGACTGCCTGGTGCTCGAGGACTGCGTCGGCTCGTACTTTCCCGCCTTTCAGAAGGCGGCGCTCGAGATGATCAAGGCGCAGGGCGGGATCTTCGGCTGGGTGAGCGATTCGCAACGGTTTCTCGAGGGCCTGGCGAAGGCCTGAGGCGCAACAACGACAAGGGGAGAGCCATGACGAACGGCAACGCGCAGGTCCGCTGGTGGGTGCCCGGAGACTGGAACGGCTTTTTCGGGCTGTTTACGAACGTGGTGCTGAACGTGATCGTGCTGACCGGCCTGTGCCTGGGGGTGGTGAACCTGCCCGCGGACACGGTGTTTGGCCGCATCCTGCCTGCGCTCGGCATCGCGCTGCCGATCGGCAACCTGTACTACGCGTGGCTGGCCTGGAAGCTGGCGAAGCGCGACGGGCGCAGCGACGTGACGGCGATGCCCTACGGCCCGAGCGTGCCGCACATGTTCATCGTCGTGTTCGTGATCATGCTGCCGGTGTACCTCAAGACCAAAGACCCGATGCTCGCCTGGCAGGCGGGGCTCGCCTGGGCGTTCATCATCGGCGTCATCATCCTCGCCGGAGTGTTCTTCGGTCCCTGGGTCCGCGCGCACACGCCGCGCGCGGCGATGCTCGGCACGCTGGCCGGCATCTCGATCGCGTTCATCTCGCTGCGCCCGGCGTTCCAGATGTGGGAGGTGCCCTGGATCGCGTTCATCTCGCTCGCCATCGTGCTGATCAGCTGGACGGCGAACGTGCGCCTGCCCTTCGGCCTGCCCGGCGGGCTGGCTGCGGTGATCGTCGGCATCGTGGTCGGCTGGATCGCGTATTTCTTCGGCTGGAGCGACGTGGTCAAGGCGGGGCAGGTGAGCGCGTCCTTCGCGCAGTTCGGTCTGCACCTGCCGGTGCCGGGAAGCGAGGTGTGGCGCGGGCTGGTCGATGTCGCGCCGCTGCTCGTGACCGCGATTCCGCTCGGCATCTACAACTTCACCGAGGCGATGAACAACGTCGAGAGCGCCGCCGCCGCGGGCGACTCGTACGACCTGCGCAAGATCCTCGCCGCGGACGGCATCGGCGCGATTGTCGGCTCGATCCTCGGCAGCCCGTTCCCGCCGGCGGTGTACATCGGTCATCCGGGCTGGAAGGCGGTCGGCGGGCGCATCGGCTACTCGCTCGCGACCGGCGTCGTGATCGCGCTGGTGTGCTTCCTCGGCCTCACGGCGCTGTTGCTCGCGGTGGTGCCGCTGGTGGCGATCCTGCCCATTCTGCTCTACATCGGGCTGGTGATCGGGGCGCAGGCGTTCCAGGCCTCGCCCTCGAAGCACGCGCCGGCGGTGGTGCTGGCGATCATCCCGAACGTGGCCGCCTGGGGCCAGCTGCAGGTGGACGGTGCGCTGAACGCCGCGGGCACCTCCGCCGGGACGCTCGGCGTGGCCAAGCTCGCCGGCGCGGGGCTCATCTATCACGGCATGGAACTGCTCGGCGGCGGGGCAGTGCTCGCCGGCCTGGTGCTCGGGGCGCTCGCCGCGCTGATCATCGACCACAGGCTCAAGGAAGCGGGGTACTGGGCGCTCGCCGCCGCCGTGCTCGCGTTCTTCGGCTTCATCCACGGCGGGCAGCTTGGCTGGGCGGTGTCGCCGCAGGTGGCGCTCGGCTACGCGCTGTTCGCCGCGGTGTGCTTCGCGGCCGGGACCTCGAAAGCGAAGGCCTCCGCCTGAGCGCCCCGGACGTCCTGCAGATCGGCGAGCGCGCGCGCAGGGCGCTCGCCCGCGGCGGTGGCCTTGCCAGGCCGCTTCCGGGTTTCGCGCATGCGCCGTATCTCGAGGCCGGCGGCGAAGTGATCTGGGTCGGAGCGCGCCTGCCGGCACGGCATCCGCGCGCCGTGCTGACCACGGCGGCGCCGCCGCGCGGTGTCGCGCTGCGCTTCGCCTCGCTGCCGGAGAGCGGCTGGTCGCCGCGCCTGCCGGCGCTGGGCAGCGCCGAGGCAGCGGGGAAACTGTTGCGCGATATCCGGCCGCCCTTTCCGCGCGGCCTGCCGGCGCATCGCGTGCAGGCGCTCGCCGCGGCCTACCTGTGCGACGACCCGCATGACGTGTTCGAGGCGACGCTGCCGCTGCTCGGCGTCGGCGGCGGGTTCACGCCCTCGGGCGACGATCTCGCGGGCGCCGCGCTGTTCGGCCGGCGCGCGCTATGTCCCGACGCGGCGCGCTGGCGCGAGGTCGCCGAAGGCTTGTCGCGCGAGGCGGGCGCGCGCAGCCATGCGGTCAGCGCCGCGCTGTTCGCCGACCTCGCGCGCGGCGAGAGCTTCGAGCCGCTGCATGCGCTGGTCGAGGCGCTGGCCTGCGGGGCGCGCGAGCGGACGGCGTCGGCCGCCCGGGCGCTCGCCGCCATCGGCCACTCGTCGGGCCGCGATATGCTGGCAGGGTTGGCGATCGGAATGGGCATCGCGCTGAGCGACGCGACATGATCAGGAATTCCAGGCCGGAGGACAGTGCCCCTCTGGCGGACGCGGTGTACGACAGGCTGAAGAACGACATCTTCGACTTCAGGTTGATGCCGGGCTCGGCCTTGTCGGAAAACGAGATCGCGGCGCAGGTGGGGGTGAGCCGCACGCCGGTGCGCGAGGCGCTGTTGCGCCTGGCGCGCGAAGGCTTCGTCGAGCGGCACGCGAAGAGCGGCTGGTCGGTCAGAGCGCTCGACTTCGAGCACTTCGAGCATCTGTACGACGTGCGCGTGATCCTGGAGCTCGCTGCGCTCGCGAAGCTGTGCGCCGGCGACCATGGAATGGGGCTGGACGGTCTCAAGACGGTGTGGCTGGTGCCGTCCGGCGAGCGGCGCAGCGACCCGCTCGAGGTGGGACAGCTGGACGAAGCCTTCCACGCCACGCTGGTCCGGGCGGCTGGAAATCCGGAGCTGGCGCGCATCCACGAGGACATCACCGAGCGCATCCGCATCATCCGGCGCCTGGATTTCACGCAGCCCGAGCGCGTCGCGCGCACCTACGACGAGCACGCCGCAATCCTGCGCGCGGTGCTGGCGCGCAAGGCACCGCAGGCAAGCCTGCTGCTGCGCTCGCACATCGAGCAGTCCAAGCTCGAGGTGCGCAAGATTTCGTTGCACCGCCTGCACTCCGCGCACCGCAGCGCGCGCGGGGCGGCCCCGGCGGTCAGTGGCCGCCGCCCGGACCGGCGCTGAAGGGCGGGCTGCCAGCCTGCGGCAAGGTTTCGCGTCACCGGCGCGGCTATGATTCGCCCCTCATGCCTGTGCAGCACGACGTGCGGGCCTTGCTCGCGTTTCTCGCCCCTTGGGAGTTTTCACCGGCAGCGCTCGCGCTGTGCGCCGGAGCGGTGCTGCTGTATGCGCGCGGGGTGGCGCGCATGCCGGTCGCCGAGCGACCGGGCGTCGGCCGGCGGCTGGCATTCGTCGGCGGCTGGGCGCTCGTCTACTTCGTGATGCAGACGCGCTGGGACTATTGGTCGCAGCACATGTTCTTCATCCATCGCATCCAGCACCTGGTGCTGCACCACCTCGGGCCGTTCCTGGTGGCGCTCGCGCGCCCGCTTCCTGCGCTCGCGCGGGGGTTGCCGGACGGGATGGACGCACGCGTGCTTCGTCCGCTAGGGCACAGCCGCCCGCTGCGCCTGGCGTACCGCGCGCTGCAGAACGCCATCGTGGCGCCGGTGCTGTTCGTCGGCCTGATCTTCTTCTGGCTCACGCCGCCGATTCACTTCGACGCGATGCTGAACGCTCGGCTCTATCTGGTGATGAACTGGAGCATGCTGCTCGACGGGCTGCTGTTCTGGGCGCTGATGCTCGATCCGCGCACGCGCAGCCAGGGCGCGCTGATCGGTTTCGGGCCGCGCATTTTCCTGCTGCTCGGCGCCGTGCTGCCGCAGATCTACATCGGCGCGCGCATCGGGCTCGCCACGCACGAGTTGTTCAACGTCTACAGCGTCTGCGGGCGCGCCTGGCCGATCAGTCCGCTCGAGGACCAGAGCCTCGGAGGTCTGGTGACCTGGATCCCGGCGGGAATGATGCATACGCTCGGCGTGCTGGTGCTGCTCGCGCGCTGGATGCGCGCGGACAACGAGGCGCATGTGCGTGCGGCGGCGGTGCGCGGCTGACATGAAGCGTCTGATGGTCGCGCTCAGCGCCTGCCTCGCACTCGCGGCCTGCGGCCGTCACGACGGCGTATGGCGTACCGACAATATCGACGGACTGATGCCGACGCTCGAATTCAGCCTGATCGACGATACCGGCCGTCCGGTGAGCGCGCAGGACTACCGCGGCAAGACGGTGCTGCTGTACTTCGGCTACACGAGCTGCCCCGACGAGTGCCCGACCACGCTTAGCAAGCTCGCGCTGGCGCTCAAGCAGGCGAAAGACCACGGCGCCGGCGACGTCGTGCTGTTCGTGACGGTCGACCCGCAGCGCGACAGTGCCGGGCGCCTGTACGCGTACACGCGCGCCTTCGGACCCCAGTTCGTCGGCCTGCGCGGCACGCCGCAGGAACTCACTGCGCTAAGCAAGCGCTACCGGATCACGTACTCGTACGGCAAGCCGGACAAGAACGGCGACTACGAGGTCATGCACAGCACCGGTGTATTCGTGTTCGACGGCACGGGCAGGAGCCGCCTGCTCGTGCTGCCTGAAGATCCCGCCGATGCGATCGCCGCCGACCTCGATCGGCTTGCCGGCTAGGCGGCGGCCTGCAACTTCTCGAGCGCGCGGCGCGCCGGCTCGATTCCCCAGAGCCAGACGACCACGATCTGGACGAGCAGCAGGGCGATCATCAGCGTGACGACTCCAGGCAGCTGGTAGCGGACCATGAGCCAGCCCACGACGAACGGCGACACGACGGTGGCCAGCCTTCCGAGCGTGTTGCAAATGCCGTTGGCGCGCAGGCGGATCTCGGTCGGGAACAGCTCCGGCGTATACACGCCGAACAGCAGCGCCGTCTGCACGTAGATCGTTACGATCAGCACGAAGCCCACGCTCAGCACGATCGCGGGGTCGGAGGCCGCGTTGAAATGCGCATAGATCCAGCCGGTAGCGATGGTGAGCAGCGATGCGCCGATGATGCTCGGGCGCCGTCCGAAGGCATCGGACGTGTAGGCTCCCAGCGCGCATCCGACCAGCGATCCGACGGCGATCACGAGCGTGTAGGCGAGCGACGTCGTGATGGTCAGCCCCTGGCGCAGGAAGAATTGCGGCAGGAAGATGACGAAGCCGAAGATCAGCGTGTTGATCGTGATCAGCGTCCAGCTGCCCACGATCAGGCGCTGCAGAATCGGCGCCTGCAGCAACGCCGTGCCGCGCACGGGCTCCGCGGCGCGCGGAGCCGAGGCGGGCGGCAGGACTGCGCCGGCTGCCGCTTCCTTCTCGATCGCCTGCATCAGCGCCTCGGCTTCCTCGGTGCGGCCTCTCGCTTCCAGCCAGCGCGGCGACTCCGGGAGCCTTTTGCGCAGATACCACACGATCAGGGAGCCCACGCCGGCGATCACGAACATCGGCCTCCAGCCGAAGCTCGGGATGATCAGGTAGGAAAGCAGCGCGGTGACCGGAAAGCCCGCGACCACGATGAAGGCCATGAAAGAGAGCCAGCGGCCGCGCGTGGCCGGCGGCACGAACTCGGTGAGTGTCGAGTAGCCGACCACGATTTCCGCGCCGAGCCCGAGGCCCTGGACGAAACGGCAGGCGATGAGCTGGGGCATGTTCGCGGCGAACGCGGCCGCAAGCGAGGCGAGACCGAAGATCAGCAGGTTGATCTGGTAGGTGAAGCGCCTGCCGTAGCGGTCGCCGAGAAAGCCTGTGATCAGCGCTCCGATCGTCATGCCGACGAATGTGAGCGAGATGAACTGCAGATTCTGCGGCAGCGTCGAGAACTTGCTCTGGATCGCGGCGGCGAGCACGCCGCTCGCGACGTACAGGTCGTAGCCGTCGAAGAACATGCCGGCGCCGATCAGCCAGAAGATGCGATAGTGAAACGAACCGACGGGCAAGCGGTCTAGGCGCGCGCCGGCATTTACGGTCGTGCTCATGAAATCACTCCTCCTCTTGACTGGACGGCTGGTTCACTGCTTATGTGACCCATGATATGCCCGATCGAAGAAGCCGCGCAGGGCGTCGGCGAACGCAAGCTACGCGCAAGCTTTCAATGAAAAAGGAACAGGCATGCCCAGCGTTTCGGTGAGAGGTCTCGCGGTCGAGTACCAGCAGCAGGGCGCCGGTCCGGACCTGCTGCTCGTTCATTCGCTGCTGACCGAGCTCACGGTCTTCGAGCGCGTCGCCCCCGCGCTCGCGGCCGGCCGGCGCATCACGCGCATCAACCTTCCGGGGTTTGGCGCCTCCGCGCCGGGCGCGTTCGCGTCCGTCGCCGACTTCGCGGACCACCTGGCCGCGGTGATGGACGCGCTCGGGCTGCCCCGGACCACGGATGTGTTCGGCAACGGCTTCGGCGCGTTCGTCGCGCTCGAGCTCGCGTGCCGCCACAGTGCGCGCTTCGGCAGGCTCGTGGTCGCCGACGCGCTGGCCGCCTTCCCCGAGGCCGCGCGCGCGCCGTTTCGCGGCATGGCGCAGGCCGTGCGCGCGGGCGGCATGGCCGCCGTCCTCGACACCGCGATCGGGCGCATGTTCCCGCCGGCCTTCGCCGAGGCGCACGCCGACCTCATTCGCGAGCGCAAGCGGGCGCTGGCGCGCGTGGACGCGGAGGCCTTCGCGCGCGCCTGCCTCGCGCTGGCGGAGCTCGACCTCGGTCCGCGGCTCGTTCAGATCGCCAATCCGACGCTGGTGCTGTGCGGCGCGCTCGATCGCACCACGCCGCCCGAGCTCGCGCGCCGGCTCGCCGAGCTGATTCCCGGCGCGAGCTACCTCGAGATTCCGCAATCGGGCCACTGTCCGATGCTCGAGCAGCCGGAAATGCTGGTCGACATGATGCTCGGCTTCCTCGGCGGGAGCCGTATCCGCGCATGAGCGAGCGCTTCACGCTGCGCGTGAACGGCGCGACGCACGCGGTGCGCGCGGAGCGCAACACGCCGCTCGTCTACGTGCTGCGCAACGACCTCGGGCTGAAAGGTACGCGCTTCGGCTGCGGCACGGGCCACTGCGGCGCCTGCACCGTCCTCTACGACGGCAACGCCGTACAGTCCTGCGACACGCCGCTCTGGGCGGCAGAGGGGCACGAGATCACCACCATCGAGGGCCTGGGCAGGGCCGACCGCCCGCATCCGCTGCAGCGCGCCTTTCTCGACGAGCAGGCGGCGCAGTGCGGCTACTGCGTCGACGGCATCATCATGTCGGCGGCCGCGCTGCTCGCCAGGAGCGCGCGTCCGACGCGCGACGAGATCGCGGCCGCGCTCGGGCGTCACCTGTGCCGCTGCGGAACGCACCTGCGCATCCTGCGCGCGATCGAGCGCGCAGCGAGTGAGATGGCGCGATGAGCGCGCCCGAGCTGCCGCTCAGCCTGCGCACCAATCCGCGCCTCGACCGCTGGGTGCGCTTCGGCGCGGCGGGGAAGGTCACCGTGTTCAGCGGCAAGGTCGAGCTCGGCCAGGGCATCGTCACCGCCATCGCGCAGATCGCCGCCGATGAGCTCGGGGTCGAGCCCGAGCAGCTCGCGATCGTCGCGGGGGACACGACCAGCGCGCCGGACGAGTGGTACACCGCGGGCAGCCAGTCGATCGAGGTCGGCGGCACGTCCATGCGGCGGGTGTGCGCGGAGGTGCGCTCGCTGTTTGTCGAAGCGGCCGCCGCGGAGCTCGAGGTCGCGCCCGCCGATCTCGAGGTGCGCGCGGGCGAGTTCGCCGTACCGGGGACGGACCTCAAGCGCAGCTACTGGGAGCTCGCGCACAAGGTGAGCCTGGCGCGCGACTACAGCGGGCGGCCCGTCCTGCCGCGGAAAAGCGCGCTGCCCGGCCTTGTCGGCACGAGCGCGCCGCGGCGCGATCTTCCGGCGAAGCTCGGTGGCGCGGCGTATGTCCACGACATGACGCTGCCCGGGATGGTGTTCGCCAGGGTGCTGCGCCCGCCGGCGTACGGCGCGCGCCTCGTGGCGCTAGACGAGGCGGCGCTGCGTTCGGCGCCGGGCGTGGTCGCGGTGGTGCGCAGCGGCAGCTTTCTCGCTCTGGCAGCGGAGCGCGAGGAGCAGGCGGTCGCCGCGCTCGAGATCGCACGGCGCGCCGCGCGATGGGACGCGCCGCCGATGCCAGGCCAGACCGAGATCGTCCCATTTCTCATGGGACTTCCCGCGCGCTCGTCGACGGTCTACGCGAAGGGATCGGCTGCGTCGGCCGGGACGCAGCGCTTCGAAGCGACGTACTCGAAGCCCTATCTGGCGCACGCCTCGCTCGGGCCCTCGTGCGCGCTCGCCGTGGCCGAAGGAGGCCGGATCCGGATCTGGTCGCACACGCAGGGGCCGCACATGCTGCGCGGGCAGATCGCCAAGGCGCTCGGCCTGCCCGATTCGGCGGTCGAAGTCATGCACCGCGACGGCGCGGGCTGCTATGGTCACAACGGGGCCGACGACGCGGCGCTCGACGCCGCCCTCGTCGCGCGCGCCTGCGGCCGGCCCGTCATGCTGCAATGGACGCGCGAGGACGAGCTCAGGTGGGCTCCGTACGGCTCGGCGATGGCCGTGAAGATCGCCGCGGACGTCGAGCCCGGCGGGCGCATCGTCGACTGGAAGCACGAGCTGTGGAGCCATACGCACGTCAAGCGGCCGGGAAGAGGCGAAGGCATCGAGCTGCTCGCCGCCTGGCACATGGATCCGCCGGTTCCGGTGCCGCCGGCGGCCGACCTGCCGTTGCCCGCGGGCGGAGGCGATCGCAACGCGGTGCCGATCTACGATTTTCCGCATCAGGAGGTCGTGTATCACTTCCTGCCGGAGATGCCGCTCAGGGTATCGGCGCTGCGCGCCCTCGGCGCCTTCGCGAACGTGTTCGCGATCGAGTCGATGCTGGACGAAATCGCGGCCGGCATCGGCGTCGACCCGCTCGAGCTGCGCCTGCGCCACCTCGCCGACGAGCGGGCGAGGGAGGTGCTGCGCGCCGCCGCGCAGGCGGCCGGCGCGAAACGCGACGGGACGGGACGCGGCATCGGCTTCGCGCGCTACAAGAATCTTTCTGCCTACTGCGCGGTGGTGGCGGACGTCGAGATCGCGCGGCAGCTTCGGGTGCGACGCGTCGTCGCGGCGGTCGACGCGGGCCTGGTCGTCAACCCGGACGGCCTGAGGAACCAGATCGAAGGGGGAATCGTGCAGGCGGCGAGCTGGGCGCTCAAGGAGCAGGTGCGCTGGACGCGCGACGGCGTGGCCTTGCACGGCTGGGAGGACTATCCCATCCTCGGCTTCGACGAGGTGCCCGACATCGAGGTCGTGATCGTCGAGCGTCGCGACGCGCCCAGCCTCGGCGCTGGCGAATGCGCCGCGGGACCCACCGCGGCGGCGATCGCCAACGCGCTCTACGACGGACTGGGCGTGCGCGCGCGCCACCTGCCGCTTACGCCCGAGCGCGTCGCCGCGGCGATGAACTGAACTTTCTTCAGAAAGGACGACATGAACGCGACCGAAAGCTTCCTGCAAGCGCGCGATTTCCTGATCGCCAGGCGCACGGACTACGCCGCGGCGTACGGCGGATTCCGATGGCCGCAGCTCGCCGAGTTCAACTGGGCGCTGGACTACTTCGACGTCATGGCGCGCGGCAATCAGCGCGACGCGCTGCGGGTCGTGAACGAGGATGGATCCGAGGCGCGCGTCAGCTTCGCCGCGATGAGCGCACGCTCCAACCGCGTCGCCAACTTTCTGCGCGCGAACGGCGTGAAGCGCGGCGACTGCATGCTGGTCATGCTGCCGAACGTAGTGCCGCTGTGGGAGATCACGCTCGCGGCGATGAAGCTCGGCGCGGTGGTCAGCCCGGCGACCACGCAGCTCACGCAGGCGGACCTCGTCGACCGCATCGAGCGCGGCAAGGTGCGGCATGTCGTCGCCGACCCGGGCGCGAGCGGCAAGTTCGCCGACGTGCCGGGAAGCTACTCGCGCATTCTGGTGGGCGGGGAGGCTGCCGGCTGGATCCCCTACGGAAAAGCGGACGCCGCGAGCGAGCGGTTCACGCCCGAGGGGGCGACGCGCGCCGACGATCCGTTCCTGCTGTATTTCACTTCCGGCACCACCGCCAAGCCGAAGATGGTGCAGCACACGCATCAGAGCTACCCGGTCGGGCACCTGTCGACCATGTATTGGCTCGGGCTGCGCGCGGGCGACGTGCACTTCAACATCAGCTCGCCCGGCTGGGCGAAGCACGCCTGGAGCTGCTTCTTCGCGCCCTGGAACGCCGGCGCGACGATCTTCCTCTACAACCTTGCGCGCTTCGATGCGAAGAAGACGCTCGACGCGCTGGTGCGCTACCGCGTCACCACGCTGTGCGCTCCGCCCACCGTGTGGCGCATGCTGATCCTGGAGGACCTCAAGTCCTATCCGGTCGAGCTGCGCGAGCTGGCGAGCGCGGGCGAGCCGCTCAACCCAGAGGTGATCGAGCGCGTGCAGGCGGCGTGGAACATCACGGTGCGCGACGGCTACGGCCAGACGGAAACCACGGCGCAGCTCGGCAACCCTCCCGGCCAGCCGGTGAAGATCGGCTCGATGGGCCGGCCGTTGCCCGGCTTCAAGATCGAGTTGCTCGACGTCACGCACGACAAGCCGGCGGACGAGGGCGAGGTGGCGATCAGCCTGCGGCCGCGCCCGCTCGGGCTCATGACCGGCTACATCGACAACCCGGAGCGCACGCGCGAGCTGCTCGGCGGCGCGTATTACCGCACCTCGGACGTCGCCTCGCGCGACGCCGACGGCTACTTCTGGTATGTCGGGCGCGCGGACGACGTGTTCAAGAGCGCCGACTACCGCATCAGCCCATTCGAGCTGGAGAGCGCGCTGATCGAGCACGAGGCGGTAGCGGAGGCCGCCGTGGTGCCGAGCCCGCATGCTCTGCGCCTCTCGGTGCCGAAGGCCTATCTCGTCCTCAAGCCGGGTTTCCAGGCGTCGCGCGAAACCGCGTTGTCGATCTTCCGCTTTACGCGCGAGCGGCTCGCGCCGTTCAAGCGCGTGCGGCGCATCGAGTTCTCCGATCTGCCGAAAACGATCTCAGGCAAGATCCGGCGCGTGCAACTGCGCGGCGCCGAGAACGAGCGCTCGGGCGAGGCGCGGCGCAGGAACGAGTTCTGGGAGGAGGACTTTCCCGAGCTGAAGAATTGATGCGCCGCAGCGCTTGGATGCGGTTTGACTTAACGCAAATGCCGTTCCGCCCGGCGTGGTACATCCCTCCTAAAGCTGTTCTTGGAGGAGGCGACGATGGAAGCGAAAGCGGACGAAGTAGCGGTCAATGCCTTGAAGGGACAGCTGGACACCGCCCTGCGCGTGATCGAAGCGATCACCGAGGGTTCCATGAAGATGCGCGACGCGCAACTCACCGCGGCCACCGAGGCCCATGCGGACGCGGCCGCTACGCTCAAGCTGCTCGAAAAGGCAGCGGATCCCCAGGAATTGACGCGTATCCACAGCGAGTGGCTGGCGGCCAGCCTGCAAAAGTCGCTCGGCTACTGGACCGCGCTGTTCACGACGATGGTCGAGACGCAGACGAACATCGCCCGGTGCATGGCGCAACCTGCGCAATCCGCAGTCGCAGAGATGCAGACGCCCGCGTCGGCCGAGGCGGCGGCGCCGGTCGTGATGCAGAAGGCGATGGACGCGCTCTACAAGCCGTGGCTGGAGACGACGCAGGAGCTGCTCGCGAGCGTGGCGCGCTCGGGCGTGAGCGTCGAGAAGCGCGCGCAAGCCTAGCGCCGGCGCGCGGCGCGGCATGACGGCCAAGCGCTTCTTTCTGGAGATCGGCACCGGCAACGACCTGCACGGCGGCGACTACAC
>DASPRB010000129.1:0-6886 GCA_035624675.1 Burkholderiales bacterium | reverse complement strand
CCCCACGCATCAGCGCGAGGCCCGCGAGCGACATCGCGACCAGCACGATCAGCGCGATGAACAGCACCGCGCCCCGTTGCGCGCGGCGCGCGGCATGGTTCAGCATTCTCACGACGCCCTCCAGATCATGTTGCGCAGCGGGATCACCGTCTCGAAGACGCGGTAGCGGAAGCAGCGGTCCTGGCTGGTGGCGGTCGCGACGTCGATTGCGGTGAACGGGTCGGCGGCGCTGCCCGACCAGGTCGGCATGGCGGTGGTGGCGTCGCAGTTGCCGCCCGACACCGAGGGTTTCTCGTAATTGTCGATGCGCGAGAGCACGGCAACGCGCAGCGCGAGCACCTGCGACCAGTCGGCGGCGGTCACCGGCGCGACGTTGTCGAAACCATCGACGATGCCGTCATTGGCAGTCCCGCCGTTCGCCCCATTGTCCTTGCCGAACTGCGCGCGCAGGTCGATGATGCCGCTCACCGCGTCGAAGGCGCTCGTGCCGCCGGCGCTGAGAAGCGAATCGGTCGTGCGCAGGTTGCCGTTGACGATCGAGAAGTTGCGCACGGTCGGCTGGCCGAGGTCGAACACGAGGTCGTCCTTGGCGTAGTTCGGCAGCGATCCGCCGCCGGCCGCGTTGTACTCGCCGCCTGCGCCGGGGTTGAATTGCAGCTTCGAGGAGGCCGGCGTCACGTTGGTGAGCTTGCGCAGCGAGCAGGCCGGCGTGCCGGCGAGGTTCACCGCGAGCACCAGGTCGCCCGGGTTGAAGCCGTAGGTCCCGTCGACCGTGAAGTTGGTGTTCGAGGACCCCGTGGTGAGCGACACTGGCGTGACGCGGCTGGCGGCGCTCGAGTACATCACCGTGATCTGGTCGGGCTGGCCGGCGGTGGTCGTGATCGCGATCGGGGCGAAATTGATGTTCGGCAGCGTGCCGCCGAGGTTCGCCGAATAGTTGGAGTTCTGGTAGTAGTCGAGGTTGCCGCAGCCGAAGGCGCGCGAGTCGGCGATGCCGTAGCCCGCCTGGCGCACGTCGCGCTCGATGTTGAACAGCGCGATCGTCCCGTTGGTCTGCGCGCCGCCTTCGCCCATGGTCGAGCGGTTGAACTTGTCGCCGGTGAGATAGGCCTGGGTGATGATCAGGATGCCGATCAGGCCGATCGCCACCGCAACCAGCACCTCTACGAGGCTCATGCCGAGCTGTCTTGTCCGCATGGCGCGCCTCATGTCGGATCGTTTATCTGCGCGACCAGGGTGAAGGAGCTCACCGTGGTGTCGCCCGGCCGTTTCCAGAGCACGACGACCTTGGCCTGGCGCCCCGTGATCGTGATCGACGGCGCGGTGCTCGGCGGGTTCGCCGGGTCCATCGGCAGCAGGGAGGTGACCTGGTTCTGCCACGCCGCAAGGCGCGCGTTGCCGCCGCCCGCGTCGTCGTAGGTCGCGATGTTGGCCCGGTCGACCCACATCGTGCCGACGATCTGGTTGGCGAGATAGGCCGCTTCGGAGCGGTACTTCGAGTCGATGGTGTTGCGCATGCCGACCGATTGCATGCCGAGCATGGCGAGGATGCCGATCGAGAAGATCAGGATCCCGACCAGGGCTTCGAGCAGCAGCATGCCCTGTTGCTTCGATGCGGAGCTCACGGGTCTCATGCCGTCATCCTCCTCAGCAGGCCCGCGGGTCGATCACCGGCGGCACCGGCGTCGCGACCTGTGGGTCGCACAGGCGCGCCTGGCCGCCGCTCGACACGAGGATGCGCAGGCAGCGCATGGTGCCGCTCGGGCCGGTGTACTGGCAGGCGCCAGATGTATTCGTGATGTCGATCTGGGTGATGCCGGCGGTTTGCAGCCGGCCCAGGCCGGTGAAGATCGCGGTCGTCGCGCCGCCGGCGGAGGTCACCACCACGTTGCCGGTGCCTTCGCTCGCCGAGCGCTTGCGAATGATCGGCGGAATGGTCGGTGGTGTCGCCACTCCGACCGGCTGGTCACAAATCCCGGTCGGATCGGCCGGACTGATCACCCAGGCCATGGAGCTGGCGCTCAGCGTGCAGGAGGCAGTGAGGTCGCTCACGAACTGGAACCGGATCGGCGTGTTGAGCCGCACCGCTTCGGTGCGCGCGAAGTTGAGGCCGTCGAGGATCGACTCGGCGCCGTTCCGGATCTGCTGGTTCTGCAGGAAGATCGAGAACGACGGCAGCGCGAGCATCAGGATGAGCGCGGCAATGACGAGCGCGACCATCATCTCGATCATGGTCATCCCCTGCTGTAGCCGGCGCATCAGCACGACTCGTTCTTCTTCGTGATCCAGCAGGTGGTCGAAGTGTTCCAGCCGGTCGGGGCGGAAGACGTCGCCCTGACGTCCGACTCGTTGATGGTGAACTTGAAATCCCCAAAGCCGGGCGTCGGCCCGAGTCCCGTCGCAGTGCAAATAAACGTGGTCTGCGTGGGCGCCGGATTACTGCAGTCGAACGCGAAGTACTTCACGCCGGTGAGCGTCTGGCTGAAGCCGACATAGGTGCGGTTGTCGGCAAACCACTTCTCTGCGCGCAGGCGCAGCTCGGAGAGACCGTTGAACGCCTCGGTCAGCTTGCCGCGCGTGACGTAGTCGCCGTAGTACGGGTAGGCGATCGCCGCGAGGATCGAGATGACCGCGATCACCGCCATGAGCTCGATGAGCGTGAATCCTTTGGCCTTGCGCATGGGTGTCCCCCTTTTCACGTGATTGCATGCTAGTAAGCGACCGCGCAATCGGCAAAAGACGCCGACCGGCGGACCGAAACCCGGCGCGAACGGCTTGATGCGCAACGAAATTGAGGAACTAATGCGCATGCGCGTCGCCAACGGAAGCTGCCCGCTCCGGTAAGCCCGCGGTCGGGCCTCCTTAAGCTTGGGGTCAGATTCGAGGTCTAGGATGTGCGCCCCGTCTCCCGGACCGCACTCTGTGTCAGAACGCGATTCGTTCTCAATTCCGTTGTTGTTGTTCCACGGTCTGTATTCGTCGCCGCAGGAGTTCGCATTCGTAGGGCAGGAGTTGCGCAGGCGCGCTGTTGCGCACGACGCGGTCGTCACGCCCGGCTACACCTTGTCGAACGAAGCCGCGACGCCCGACTGGCGGCGTTGGCGCGAGGCGGCGCTCGCGGCCGTGCAACCCCATCTGGCGGGCGGCGCCCGGGTCGTGCTCGGCGGACTGTGCGTGGGCGGCGTGCTCGCCGCGGCGCTCGCGCTCGAAGCGCCGCGCAATGTCGCAGGGCTCGTGCTCATGTCGCCGACCTTCGCCTACGACGGCTGGGGGCTGCCGCGCCGGCGCCACCTGCGCCGTCTCGCCTATTGGACCGGGCTCGACCGTTTCTTCTCGGTCGCCGAGCGCGAGCCCTTCGGCATCAAGAACCCGAAGATTCGAAAGTGGGTCATCCGCGACCTCGAGGCGCGCGCCAGCTCGGCGGTCGGCCCCGCGCGCCTGCCCCTGCGCGCGCTGCGCGAAGGGGAGCGATTGATGGCCGAAGTGCGCGCGCGCCTCAGCGAGTTGCGCTGCCCGCTGCTGATCATGCATGCGCGCGAGGACGAGATCACGAGCCTGGAAAGCGTCCAGCGGCTGTTCGCTTCCCTGCCGCAGGCCGACAAGGCGCTCGCCGTGCTCGAGGACAGCTACCACATGATCACCCTCGACAACGCCCGGCACGAAGTGGCCGCGCTGCTCGCGAGATTCGTCGCGCGGCTCGCCGCAGCGCAGGCTCCGGTGCCCCCGCTCGCAACAGTCTTGCCCTTCGTCGGACGCGCGCCTGCGCGCGCCGGCGCAGGGCGTTCGCTTCGCTGAATCGCCCAACCCGAGACCACGATGAGCACACTGGAAGAACTCAAGCAGCTGATTCACAAGACCTTCGGCATCGATACCGCCGCGCTGAAAGCCGATGCGCCGCTGGAGGACTACGGCCTCGACTCGCTGTCGCTCGCCGAGCTGCTGTTCGCGATCGAGGAGCATTTCGACGTCGACCTGCCCGATTCGCGCAGCGGCGTGAACACCCTGGCGGGCCTCGCCGCATTGATCGACGACCTGCGCACGCCCAAGGCTGCATGAGACGCAGGGTCGTCGTCACCGGCATCGGGCTGGTGTCTCCGCACGGAGACTCCCCGGGCGCCGTGTTCGACGCCCTGATGGAAGGCCGCTCCGCAGTGGCGCGCTGGTCGGCGGGCGGCGCGCCGCCCGCGCTCGCGGCGCGCGCGCCGTTCGAGGCCGCGCGCTGGTTTACGCGATTGCAGCTGGCCGGCGTCGACCGCGTCAGCCAGATCGCCGTCGCTGCCGCCGAATCGGCGCGGGCCGACGCGGGTCTCGATGCGCTCGACGAGCGCAGCGGCATCTACGTAGGTACCGGCATGGGCGGGGCCTCCGCGATCGACGAAGCCTTTGCGCGCCATGCCGAGTCGGGGCGCGTGCCGCCGCTCACGGTGCCGGCCTTCATGCCGAACGCGCCCGCGGCGCACATTGCGATGCGCGCGAAGGTGCACGGGCCGGTGCTGACATACTCGATCGCCTGCGCGTCGTCCGCCGTGGCGATCGCCGAGGCGGCCAAGGCGATCGCCGCGGGCGAGGTCGAGTGCGCGCTGGCGGGCGGCAGCGAGGCGCTGCTCGTGCCCGGCGCGGTACGCGCCTGGCAGGCGCTGCAGACGCTCGCTGCGCCGGACTGGGAAGATGCGTCGCAGGCGTGCCGGCCGTTCGCGCTCGACAGAAGCGGCCTCGTGCTGGGCGAAGGCGCCGCGTTCCTGTTGCTCGAGCCGTTCGATGCGGCAAAGGCGCGCGGCGCGCGCGTCTATGCCGAGCTCGCCGGCAGCGGCGTGTCCTGCGACGCCACTCACCTCACCAAGCCGGATGTCGCCGGCCAAGTGCGTGCGCTCTTCTCCGCGCTGCGCGCGGGCGGCCTGTCGCCCGCGGACGTCGGCTACTGCAACGCGCACGGCACGGCGACGCGCGCGGGCGACGTCGTCGAGTGCGAGGCGCTCGCGCAGGTGTGGGGCGACGACATCGGCGGCCTGGCCGTGAGCTCGACCAAGTCCATGCACGGACATCTGCTCGGCGCGGCGGGTGCGCTGGAGGCCGCCATTACCGTGCTCGCGCTAGAGCGCCGCGCCATCCCGCCCAACATGCATTGCGCGTCCCAGGATCCGGCGTGCCGCGTCCCGCTCGTGCGCGAGCCGCAGACCAGGGCGCCGCGGCTTGGCGCGGCGATCAGCAACTCGTTCGCGTTCGGCGGCACCAACGCAGTGCTGGCCTTCCGCCGCTGCGACTGAGACCGCGCGCGGCCCGGCGCGAGGCGGGCAAGGCTATAATGCCGCCTCGTCTCGCCGTACATTGCGGTGGGCAGCAGGTGCGCTGGTGTAGCTCAGTTGGTAGAGCAACTGATTCGTAATCAGTAGGTCGCCCGTTCGAGTCGGGCCACCAGCACCAAAGAACAATGGCTTGGGGGTTTCTCCCTAAGCCATTTTCGTTTGCGCAGACGCCCCCGCATCCGCAAGCGAAATCCCCCGCAGTCGCGCCACGCGCGCGACGGGCCCGCCGTGACTTTTTTTCCCGCTCAGTTCGAACGGTGCCGTCATGGATTGTTAAATCGGGAACTACGTCACGAAACCAGCGCGCTTATCGAACGCGACGTGAGGTTTTCACTGTGCGCAAAAGTTCAGAGGGAATAGCTTGGCGTCGTCAATTGGCGTCACTTTGGCGCCATCACATTGGGGGAAAGTGAGGTAAACATGACTACGAACAAACGGTTCACGCGATCGGCGATGTTGGTCGCGGTTCTTGTAGCCTTGGGCGCGAGCCGCGTTGCGCTCGCCGACAACGAAGTCGAACCGAACGATCCCGTAGCCAGCGCGCAGAAACTCACCATTGGTAGCGATGGCACCGTAACGGTTTACGGTGGAATCCTTAACACCGCCACCCACCGTGACGTGGACTTCTACAGCTTTCAGGCGACCGCAGGCGACGTCATTACCGTCAATATCGATGGCGGCATGGCTGCCGATATGACGGGGGTATGGACGAACCTTGCCATCTTCGGAGCAGATGCGAACGGCCCGTTGAGCCTCTTGTCAAAGTCGCAGTTCGGATTTCCCATCGACTCGCCGGGCTCAGCAACTTACTATGACGCGCGCATCGACAAATTCCTCGTGCCAGCAACGGGAACCTATGTCGTTGGCGTGAGCAGCGACCCGGGCACGTTCGTCGATGTCAACACGCTGAGCTCGGGTCAGATTGTCAATGACTCCCCGGCGTACGACGTCAACGGCACGTACACGTTGATTATCTCGGGCGTTACGCCGCCTGCGCCTCCGCCGCCGGTGGCAGTCACGCCGCCGCCGCCTCCGCCGCCGGTGGCAGTCACGCCGCCGCCTCCGCCGCCGGTGGCAGTCACGCCGCCGCCTCCGCCTCCGGTGGCAGTCACGCCGCCGCCTCCGCCGCCGGTGACAGTCACGCCACCGCCGGTGCAAGAGATCAGCATTGAAATTAGACCGGGAAGACGCGACGTCCTTTGGGCATATTCCCCGGGGCACGATTTCGACCGCGACCACGACCTGAAGCGGGACCGCGAATACGAGGCGCTCGAGCATCACTTTAGGGGTGGCATGCCTGTCGCGCTATTGTCCTCGACCACATTCAACGCGCAGGACGTGGACCAGAGTTCACTCAAGTTTGGCGGCACCGGCAACGAGAGCAGCCTCATTCGCTGCGACCGGCACGGCGTCGACGTGAACCGCGACAAGCAGCCCGATCTGCTCTGCTTCTTCGACTTCGCCAAGGCGAATTTCCAGGCTGGTGACACCGAAGGCAAGGTGACCGGTACGACGAAATCCGGCCAGGCTTTTGAAGGCCATGCGTGGCTGAAGATCATGACGGGTAGGGGGCGCCGCCGCGA
>DASPRB010000089.1:0-2804 GCA_035624675.1 Burkholderiales bacterium | reverse complement strand
ATGAAGGTGAACCTGTACGGCGCCTTCCACGTCATGCAGCTCGTGCTCAGGCACATGCAGGAGCGAAAGCGCGGCAAGGTCGTCAACATCGCCTCCACCGCCGGCAAGTGGATGTCGATGAACCAGAGCGCCTACAACGCCTCCAAGCACGCGCTCGTCGGCCTCACGCGCTGCGCCGGGCTCGAGATGGGCCCGCTCGGCATCAACGTCAACGCCATCTGCCCCGGCTTCGTCGAGACCGACATGCTCGAGGAATTCCGCGCCCACGCCGACATCCTCGGCACCACCTTCGACAAGGTGAAGGAAGCGGGACTCGCGCGCGTGCCGCTCAGGCGCTTCTTGAAGCCCGAGGAAATCGCGCACCTCGCCGTCTTCCTCGCATCGAGCGAATCCGATGGCATCACCGGCCAGTCGATCCTCGTCGACGGCGGCATGCTCGTCGTCTAGCGCCATGGACGCCCTCACCCGCCTCGGCCAAGAAGTCGGCGCGCTCCTCAAGGCGCGCAAGCAAACCCTCGCGGTCGCCGAATCATCCTGCGGCGGCCTCATCAACGCCGCGCTCGTCGCCGTGCCCGGCGCCTCCGCCTACTACTTAGGCGGCCTCGTCATCTACACCCAGGCCGGGCGCGAGCACCTGCTCGGCCTCACCAAGGAAGACATGAAAGGCATCCGCTCAGCGAGCGAGCCCTTCGCGCGCCTCATGGCCGCGCGCATCCGCGCCAAGCTCGGCGCCACCTGGGCGCTCGCCGAAACCGGCGCGACCGGCCCCACCGGCAACCGCTACGGCGACGCCGCGGGGCACGCTTGCATCGCCGTCAGCGGCCCCGTCGAAACCGTCATCACACTCGAGACCGGCAGCGCCGATCGCGAAGCCAACATGTGGACCTTCGCGCGCACTGCCATCGAGCAACTCGAAGCCTGCTTACATAAGGCCTGAGCGCGCGTGGGCTCACGCCGAGTCGCGCCATTTATCCCTTAGTCTCAAAAGCGCGCCTTAGTATTGGCGACGTATGGACGCGTCGCGCACCGGCGAGTACCGTACCGCGCACCGGTGCCGCAAGGCGAGGCACAAGACGCTCGCGTGGCCGTATAACACAATCACTGGTATTCGAATTCAGGGGTAGGCAGATGTCTCTTCAAAGGTTTGTGACGTCAGCCGCAAATAACGCGGAGTACATTCCGGCTTTTCGGATCTCTACTTCACGTTCGGTGGCACGATGACAGTGTGCGCAGCGTAAGTAACGGCAGGGCGCATGATTCCGGTTGCGAAACCACGACCAATGCCGATGGCTGCTTGCGACCCGTTGCCGACGAGCGGGACCGCGGCATTGGTGCCGGAAATGGGGGCGTCGAGCCGTTATCGGCAGCGGATGGGCAACCGACTTGCGGGCAAGGAAGTCGGACAGACCAACTCGAAGTACCAAGTGTTCGGCGCGGACATTCCGCCTCGTCGCCAGCCATCCCGACTTCCTATTGCAACCGCGTGGCACGCGGCCCGCCGTGTTACCCTGCTCTGCACGTTCTCGGGGCTGCCTCGGCTCCTGCATTTCACGGCGCCGTGATGCATTGCGTTACACGGCGCCGTTATATTGTTACATTGCTGAGGGTTGCATCTCAGTGCGCGGGCGCCGGAATGGGAAAGATGCTCATCACCCGCCAGGCGCCGTCCGATTTGACGAGCACCTGGTTCAGAAAGTACCGCGACACTTGCGGGGGCTGATTCGGTGCGCCGATCGTGAACTGCACAGTCGCGTGCAGCTGCGCGGCACCGTCCGAAAGCGGCACCACTCGTATGCTCGTCGGGTCGGGCTCGAGCCGCCAGGTGCCTTCGTAGAGTTTCGCGAAGCGCTGCAAGGCGGCCTCGCGGCCCCATACCGCGGTTCCACGCGTGATCCAGAGAAACCGTGGCGAATCGGCTAGCAGCGTCCCCAGCGCCCCAATATCGTGCGCGTTCTGCACTTGCACGAAGCGATCGAACGTAGCGCGGACTTCGTCCTCGGTCGATGCGCGGGCGCCTCCGACCGAACAGATCAGTGCGACGGCGGTGGCGAGGGAGCAGAAGCTGCGGCGAGCGGACAGACACATGACAGGCTCCTTCCAAAAGTGTATACCGGCGGCTTGCCGGCGCTGAGAGGATGGGGGCGAGACCCGCCTAAAGTCCTTGCCAAACCCCTGCTTTTCGCCTGCGAATCGCCTGGGAGGGCGTAGCCGATGAGAGGCCACGAAGGGCTCGTGTACCGCTTCGGCCCGTTCCTGCTGCGTCCAGGCGAGCGCATGCTGCTGCGCGGCAGCGAACCGATCACGCTCGCCGGCAAGGCCTTCGACCTGCTCGTGGCGCTTGTCAGCCAGCAAGGCCACTTGCTGACGAAAGAAGAGTTGTTGCGACGCGTTTGGCCCGGCGTCGTCGTCGAGGAGGTCAACCTCAGCGTCAACATGTCGGCCATCCGCAAGGCATTGGCCTGCGCGCCGGACGCGGCCGACTGGATCGAGACGGTGCCGCGGCAGGGCTACCGGTTCAAGGCGCCGGTCGAGGTGGAGGACGTCGCGACCTTGCAGCAGGTCTGGCCGCGGAGCGACGAGCCGTCCGGGCTGACAGAGCCCCCCCCGCGGGCCGCGACCGAGCGCACAGGTCGGCGACGCCTGTGGCTCGGGTTCGGCGCCGTGGTAGTCGCGGTGGCCGCTGGGCTCGCATGGCTGACGTTCGGCCGTGGCACCCCGTACTCGGCGGTGGCGGTGCTTCCATTTGCGGCTGACCTGCCCGCGAGCGCCCCCCTGGCCGACGGCATCGCCGAGGAAACGATCAA
>DASPRB010000073.1:0-12450 GCA_035624675.1 Burkholderiales bacterium | reverse complement strand
GACGGCGCGGGCGGGGTGTAGCTGACGCGGTAGATCACGCCCGCGTGATCGTCCGAGACGAAAAGCGCGCCGTCGGGGGCGACCTCGACGTCCACCGGACGGCCCCAGACGGCTCCGTCGTGCAGCCACCCTTCGACGAAGGGCTCGTAGGAAACGGCCCTTCCCCCCTCGACGCGCACGCGCGTGATCCGGTACCCGATCGGCACCGTGCGGTTCCACGAGCCGTGCTCGGCGATGAAGATCTGGTTGCGATAGGCCGGCGGGAACTGCGTCCCGGTATAGAAGCGCATGCCGAGCGGCGCCACGTGCGCGCCGAGCTTCAGCGCGGGCTTGCTGAAATCCGCGCACGCGCGCTCGCGCCCGAACTGCGGATCGGGAATGTCGCCCGCGTGGCAATAGGGGAAGCCGAAATTCATTCCCGGCCGTGGCGCGCGATTCAGCGTGTCGGGCGGAATGTCGTCGCCCAACATGTCGCGCCCGTTGTTCGTGAACCATAGGCTGCCGGTCTGCGGGTTCCAGTCGAAGCCCACTGCATTGCGGATGCCGGTCGCGTAGCGCTCGAGCCCGCTGCCGTCCGGTTGCATGCGAAAGATGCCGCCATAGCGCCGCGGGTCTTTCTCGCACACGTTGCAGGGGAAGCCGACCGGCACGTACAGGCGGCCGTCCGGGCCGAAGGCGATGAACTTCGCGCCGTGCCAGGTCTCGGTCGGCAGATCGCTGCGCACCTCGACCGGCCGAGGCGGCGCATCGAGCCGTGCCTCGATGTCGTCGTAGCGCAGGATGCGGCTGACCGCCGACACGTACAGCGCACCGCCGCGGAAGGCGACGCCGATCGGATTCGCGAGGCCGCGCGCGATGACGAGCGGCTCGCGGCTCCCCGGCTTGAGCGCGTACACCTCGCCTCTCGCGAACGAGCCGACGAACAGCGTGCCTCGGGCGCCCCACGCCATCTCGCGCGCGTTCGGCACCCGCGCCACCAGCTCGATCCTGAATCCTGGTGGCAGCCTGATGTCTTCGAGCGGGAGCTCCGCGGCGCACGCGGCGAAAGGAATCAGCGCCAGACAGACCGCGAGGCGCCTCATGCCCGCCGCAAGCTTGCGAGCACCCGGTCGACCATCACGCCCGCCTGCCCGAGGTAGTTGGCGGGGTCGCACAGCTCGGCGAGCCGGGCGCGGTCCGCGTGCCGGGTGATCTCGGCGTTCTCGGCCAGCAATTCGAGCAGCGGCCGCTTCTGGCGGATCGCCTCGCGGCATATGTCGTACACCAGGTCGTGCGCGCGCTCGCGTCCGAGATGCGGCGCGAGCCCCATCATCACCGCCTCGGACACGATCAGGCCGTGAGTGACGTCGAGATTCGCGCGCATGCGGGCGGTGTCGACCTCCAGGCCGGCGAGGATGAACTTCGTCTGGTGCAACGCGCCCGCGAGCAGGCAGAACGCGTCGGGCAGCACAATCCATTCGATCTCCCAGGGCCCGGTCGAGCGCTCGTGGTCGGCCACCATCGCGTCCATGAGCGAAGCCGCGTGCTGGCGTACCACCGACACCGCGGCGTGGATGTACAGGCAGGAGATCGGGTTGCGCTTCTGCGGCATGGTGGAGGACGAGCCGCGCCCGGGCGCGAAGGGCTCGTACACCTCGGCGACCTCGGTCTGCATCATGAGCTTCACGTCCATCGCAATCTTGCCGAGCGAGCCGCCGACCAGGCCGAGAAACGCTCCCACCTCGGCGATCGTGTCGCGCACCGTGTGCCAGGCGATGAGCGGCTGCGCGAGCCCGAGCTCGCGCATCAGCCCGGCCTGCGTCTCGAGCGCGCCGCGCTCGAGCGAGGCGAGCGTGCCCGAGGCGCCGGCGAACTCGCCCATGAGGACGCGCGCCCTGAGCTGCGCCAGGCGCTCGCGGTGGCGCTCGATGCCGGCGAGGATCGTCGCCATCTTGTAGCCGAACGTGATCGGCGTGGCCTGCTGCAGATTGGAGCGCCCGGCCATCGGCGTGTCGCGCTGCGCCCTGGCGAGCGCCGCGAGCGAGGCCGAGAGCGCCGCGAGGTCCGCCTCGACGAGCGCCAGCCCCTCGCGGATCTGCAGCACGGTCGCGGTATCGGTGATGTCCTGCGTGGTCGCGCCCCAGTGGCACCACTCGCCCAGCCCGTCGCGGCACAGCGCGTTCAGCTGCGAGACGACGCCGAGCACCGGGTAGCCGATCTGCTCGGTGCGCACGCGCAGTTTCTGCATGTCGATCTTGGCGAGATCGCAGTTGCGCACGATCTCGTCGGCGGCCTCCTGCGGGATGATGCCGAGCCTGCCTTGCACGCGCGCAAGCGCCGCCTCGATCGCCAGGTACTTGCGCGTGCGGTTCTCGTCCGACCACACCTCGCGCATCGCCGGGGTGCTGAACAGGTTGCCGAGGATGGCCGAATCCACGATCGTCGCGGGCATTGCGCGTGCTCCTGCTTTTCGACGGCGCGAGTGTAGCAAGCTTGCTCGACGCTCCGCAGCAAAGCGGCTATTGTTCGGCAACTTTTCAACCGCGGAGCGCCATGGAAGCACCCGCCAAGCTGCAGCAGAACGCACTCGGGCTCACCGAGTCCTCGATCATGGGGATCGCTGGCACGGCCCCCGTGTACAGCATCGCCGCCACCACCGCGACGCTAATCGCCGCGGTCGGCGTGCTCTCGCCGGCGAGCCTGCTGTACTGCGGTCTGATCATGTTCGGCGTGACCTTCGCGTTCATGTACCTGAACCGCCTGAACGCGAACGCCGGCGCTTCCTACGCCTGGGTGGCCTCGATCTTCAGCCCGACGCTCGGCTTCCTGTGCGGCTGGACGGTGCTCGTGTCCTCGGCGGTGTTCATGGTGTCGGGGACGATTCCGGCTGCGGTCGCGACGCTGCAGCTGTTCGCGCCGGACAGGGTGAACGATATCGCCGTGGTGGCGCTGGTCGCGGCCGGCTGGGTCGCGATCGTGAGCGCGATCCTGATCAAGGGCGTCAAGCTCACCAGCTACGTGCAGGTGGCCCTCACCGCGGTCGAGGTGGTGATCCTGCTCGCGCTCGTCGCGGCGGCGCTCGTCGAGTATGCGCATCATCCGGTGCGCCCGGTGTCGCTCGCGTGGTTCTCGCCGGCCGGCCTCACGCCGCACCTGTTCGCGGCGGGCGCGCTCGCGGCGTTGTTCTTCTACTGGGGCTGGGACGTGACGGTGAACCTGAACGAGGAGACGCGCGACGGGGCGCGCACCGCCGGGCTCGGCTCGCTCATCGCCATGCTCGTGCTGCTCGCGGTGTTCGTCGCGTTCACCGCCCTAGCGCTCATGCTGCTGACCGACCAGGAAATCCAGAGCTCCGGCGCGAACATCGTGTTCGCCGTCGCGGAAAAGCTCTTCCCCAGGCCCTGGAGCTACATGGCCGTGCTCGCCGTGATGCTGAGCACGATCGGCACGCTCGAGACCTCGATCCTGCAGTTCACCCGCACCATGTTCGCGCAGGGACGCGACGGCTCGCTGCATCCGCGCTATGCGCGCCTGCATCCGGCCTGGAATACGCCCTGGCTCGCCACCGCGGCGATCGCGGTGGCAGGCATCGCCATGCTGCTCGCGGCGTCCCAATACCCCTCGATCAGCCAGGTGATCCAGGATTCGGTGAACGCGGTCGGCATCCAGGCGGCGTTCTACTACGGCCTCGCCTGCCTCGCCTGCGCCTGGCACGTGTGGCGCAGCGGCAAGCGCGACGCCGCCGCAATTCTGCTGCTCATCGTCTGGCCGCTGGCGAGCGCCGCGTTCCTCGGCTTCATCGCGGTGTACGGCATCCCGAGCTTCGACACGACGGCCAACGTCGTCGGCATCGGCGGCATCGCGATCGGCTTGGTGCCGATGTGGCTGAACCGCGGTCGGAGACGCTGAAGCACTTTGTCACTTGTTGCAGCGCGCACGGGCAACAGGTTCCTTGACAGCGGGCCCCGTCCCCGCGAACCATGGGCGGGATGAATGCCCGAGCGTATTTCGCCGATCTGTCCTCGCGCCTGCACTGGGCGCTCGCGCCCGCGCGGCGCAAGCTGCGCCTGGCGTGGTACCGCGCGGACACCGAAGCGATCGCCTTCGCGCTGGTTCTGGGCGCGATCGCGACGGGCTTCGCCTTCGCGCTGTTCGCGTATTTCGCGCACCGGGACGAGCTGCGCGACCAGGCAATGCAGGCGAGGAGCCGCGAGCTCGCCTGCCTCGCGCGCAACGTCTACTACGAGGCGCGCGGCGAGCCGCTGGCGGGCCAGTACGCCGTTGCCGAGGTGACGATGAATCGCAAGGCCTCGCCGCTCTACCCGCAATCGGTGTGCGCGGTCGTCTACCAGAAGAACTGGGACGCGCTGCGCGGGCGCTACGTCGGCGCGTTCTCCTGGACCGAGTTCAGCACGCTGCCCGAGCCGAGCGGCACGGACTGGAAGCGCGCGCAGCAGGTGGCGCAGGAGGTCTACGACGGGCGCCACGAGGCGGACCTGCAGGGCGCGATGTTCTTCCACGCCACCTACATCAAGCCGTCCTGGGCGAAGGAGAAGAAGCTCGTCGCACGCATCGGCGGGCTCGCGTTCTACAGGTAGCGCGCCTGCCGTCGAGGCAGTTCAGTCGCCTCGCGCGCCGCAGCGGCGCATGTCCGCGAGCCAGCGCGCGCGCTTCCTTTCGTCCGCGAAGCTCAGGCCGTAGAGGTTCTCGCGGATCGGCTTGATCCCCGCAAAGCTCAGCATGCTGCGCTCGAACCCGCGCAGGCCGTAAGCGCCGAAATACCAGCGGTAGAGCAGCACCGGCATTCCCATGGTCACGACGATGCGGGCCGAGCGGCCGGCGAGCAGCCGCTTCGGGAATCCGCGCTTCCCGTATTCCATCGCAAAACCGGGCCGGAAGATGTGCTCGAGAAAGCCCTTGAACGACGCCGGCATCGTCCCGTGCCAGAGCGGGAACAGGAACATCCAGTGCTCGGCCCAGCTCATGGCCTCGCGCGGCTGCTCGAGCGCGGGCGGCAGCGCACCGCGCTCGAACTCCTCCTGCGTGCGCAACAGCGGGAACTCGAGCTTCGCCACTTCGATGCGCCGCACGTCGTGCCCGGCCGCGCCCGCGGCCTCGGCGTAGGCGTCGGCCATCGCGTGCAGCAGATGGCGGCCCGCCGGGTCCGGATGGCCCTGGATGATGGCGATGCGTCTGCCCATGCGATCCTCCCGCCGCGCCCAAGGATCGGGAGAGTCTAGCGTCCGGTCGTGTTCAACGATCCGACGATGCGCTCACGCAGCAGCCGGTGCTGGATCTTGCCGGTGGCGGTGCGCGGCACGTCCTCGTCGCGCATGAAGGAGATCGAGCGTGGCCGCTTGTAGCCCGCGAGCTTGTCCCTGCACCACTCGAGGAGGTCGGCCTCGCTGACCGCGCCGGTGGCGTTCAGCACGACGACGGCGTGCACCGCTTCGCCCCACTTCTCGTGCGGGACCCCGATGACGGCGACATCCTTCACCGCCGGATGCCGGGCGAGCAGATTCTCGACCTCCGACGGATACACGTTCTCGCCGCCGCTGATGATCATGTTCTTCTTGCGGTCGACGAGGTGATAGAAGCCCTCGGCGTCGCGCCGCGCCATGTCGCCGACGGTGCAGTAGTCTCCGCGGAACGCCTCGGCGGTCTTGTCCGGCAGGTTCCAGTAGCCGTCGAAGGAGTATGGCGTGCGCGAGTACAGCTCGCCGACCTCGCCGTCGGGCACGTCGTTGCCGGCCTCGTCCAGCAGCCGCACGCGGCCGGTGCCGGTGAACTCGCGGCCGACCGAGCCGAGCTTGGTGAGCTGCTCGTCGGGCCGCAGCAGCGTCACCCACCCCGCCTCGGTCGAGCCGTACAGCTCGTACAGCCGCGAGTTGCGGAAGTGCTCCATGATCGCGAGCTTCGTCTCACGGCGGGCCGGCGCGGAAGAAATGAGCAGCTTGTTCACGCTCGCGACGTCGTACCGGCTCTTCACCGCCTGCGACAGGCCAAGAGTCATGATGTAGTGCGTGGGCACCAGCGAGGTGAAGCTGACGTGCTGCGCCGACAGCGTCGCGAGCAGGTGCTCGGGGTCGAAGCTGTGGCGGTCGTACACGCCGCAGGTCGCGCCGCAGTAGGCGAAGCTGGAGAAGAAGTTGAGCGAGTTGGCGTGGCACATCGGCATCACCAGCAGCCCTGCGTCGCCGCGCGAGAAGCCGAAGTCGAGCGCGGTGACGAGCGCCATGAGGGCCTGGCTCGCGTGGCTGCGGATCGCGCCCTTCGGGTTGCCGGTGGTGCCCGAGGTGTACATCAGCGCCCAGGTGTCCTGTGGCGCGACGGTCACGCCGGGCGCGCCGGCCGCGGCGCGCGAGAGCAGCGCCTCGTAGGCGACATAGCCGGCCGGCGCCGGCTGCCTGCCGATGTGCACGTAGTTCGCGTCGGGAATGTCGAGCTCGGCGCGGATCGACGCGACGCTGCCGCGCAGCTCGTCCTGGACGATGAAGGCGCGCGCGCCCGCGTCGCGCGCGATGTAGCGGATCTCGGGACCCAGCAGCCGGAAGTTGACGGGCACCGCGATCAGCCCGGCCTTGCCCAGGCCGACGTACATCTCCGCCCACTCGATGCAGTTGTAGGCAAGGATCGCCACGCGGTCGCCCTTGCGCAACCCCATGCCGAGCAGCGCGTTGGCGAGGCGGTTCGCGCGCTCGTCCCACTGGGCGAAGCTGAGCGTGCGCCGCGAATCCTTCGCCGCAGCCCTGTCCGGGTCGATGCGCGCGTGCGCGGCGACCGCCTGCGGAACCGTGAGCAGCGGGGTCATGCGTTATGCGCGGCGCTTGCGCTCGGCATCGTCCCAGGCGGTGAGCGCCTGGTAGTCGGGCACCCAGCCGAGTCCCTTGCCGGCGTCCGACGACAGCGCGTGCTGCGTCACCACCACGTCGAGCAAAGCGGGCGCCTTGGCGAACGCCTCCTCGAGCGCCGCCGGCAGCCGCGCCGGATCGGTCACGCGCTCGCCGTGCAGCCCGAATGCGCGCGCCATGCCGGCGTAGTCGCTCCAGGCGAGCGTCGTGCCGACCACGCGGCCCCCGTAGTTCATCTCCTGGTCCAGGCGCTCGATGTTCCAGGCCGCGTTATTGGCGATGATGAACACCGCTTTCGCGCCGTGGCGCTTGGCCGAGTCGATCTCCATCGCGTTGATGCCGAAGGCCCCGTCGCCGCTGATCACGACCACCTGGCGGTCCGGGTGCAGCAGCGCCGCGGCGACGCCGAACGGAACGCCCACGCCGAGACAGCCGAAGGCGCCCGCGTCGAGGTAGGTGCGCGCTTCCAGGCCCATGCGCGCGAAGCTCAGGATGTCGCCGCCGTCGGCGATGGCGATCGCGTCCGGCCGCAGCACCTGCCTCAGCGCCCAGAAGATGCGGTTCGGATGCATGTGGCCGTCCTTGCCCGCGGGTGTGGTCGCCAGCGACTCGACGTGCTTGCCTGAGCGGCGCAGGTGCTCGGCGCGCAGCGCCTCGGTCCACTTGCGGTCCAGGGCCGCCGGCTGCTTCGGCAGCGCGGCGGCGAGCGCGGAAAGGGCCCGCGCAGGATGCGCGAACAGCTCGACCTCGCCGCGTCGGTTCTCGCGCAGCTCCTCCCAGTTGTCCCCGATGCGGATCAACTTCGCGTTCGGCAGCACCGCCGGTGAGCCGTAGCCCATCTGGTAGTCGAGCTTGCGCCCGACCACGATCACCAGGTCGGCATCCTGCATCGCGCGCCCGCGCATCGCGCCCACCACCGACGGATGCGCGGCCGGCACGAGCCCGCGGCTCTCCTGCGTGTCGAGATACACCGCGCCGCTGCGGTCGAGCAGCTCGACCAGCTCGGCGGCCGCGCCCTGCGCACCGCGGCCGGTGACCACCAGCGGGCGGCGCGCGGCTTCGACGATGCGTGCGGCCCGCTGCACTTCGGCCGGGTCGGGCGGGATGCGCCGCGGCGGCTTCGGTTGCAGGTACTCGTCGAGCACGACGCGCGAGGCCACCTGCGCGCGCAGCACGTCGGTCGGAAACTCGACGTAAACGGGCCCCGGCAGGCCGCCGTCGCCGATCGCGCTGCTCCAGGCCTTGTCGAGGTCGCGCGCAACGTTGTCGGGAACGCGCAGCGTGCGCGACTGGCGCGTCACGGGTTTCATGATCGAGACGTGATCGATGCCCTGCAGCGGGCCGAGATCGTCCTGCGGCACCGGCGCGCAGCCGCCGATGAGGATGACCGGCACGCGCTCGAGCTGCGCGTTGGCCATTGCGGTCACGCAGTTGGTGACTCCCGGCCCTGCCGTCGCGCAGGCGACGCCGACGCCTCCGGTCAGCACCGCGTGCGCGTGCGCCATGTGAACCGCGGCGCCTTCGTCGCGCACGTCGACGATGCGCACGCCTCGCTGCGCCAATCGGTCCCAGATCGGCTGGATGTGGCCACCCTGGAGGCCGAACACGCGGTCGACGCCGCGCGCGATGAGGAATTCGACGATCCATTCGGCTACCGTGCGAGCCGCGGAAGTTTTCATTTTCGCTCCACCTGCCAAGAGCGAAAATTCTAGGCCCCAAGAGCGCGCTGTGACAATCGGCCGATACCGGGACGGTAACGGCCCGCCCGATCAACGCGAAGTGGATGGCGTCCTCACGACGCCCGCCAGATCATGTTGCGCAGCGGGATCGTCGTCTCGAACACGCGGTAGCGGAAGCACCGGTCCTGGCTGGTGGCGGTCGCGACGTCGATCGCGGTGAACGGGTCGGCGGCGCTGCCCGACCAGCTCGGCATGACGGTGGTCGCGTCGCAATTGCCGCCCGAGACCGAGGGTTTCTCGTAGTTGTCGATGCGCGCGAGCACCGCGACGCGCACCGCAAGCACCTGCGACCAGTCGGCGGCAGTCACCGGCGCGACGTTGTCGAAGCTGTCGATGATGCCGTCGTTCGCGGTGTACGTCGTGTTGGTGACGGTGCCGTTGTTCACGCCGTCGTCCTTGCCGTACTCAGCGCGCAAATCGACGATGCCATCCACGACATCCGTTGGCGCGCCGCCGCCAGCGATCAACATCGTGTCGGCCAGTTGCAGGTTGCCATTGGCAATCTGGTAGGTGCGCACCACCGGGTTGCCCATGTCGATGACGAGAGAGTCCTTGCCATAGGCAGGGAAAAGGCCGCCGCCCGACGGGTTGTAGGGCGCGGTCGTGCCCGGGTTGTGCTGCATCTTGGAAGCGGAGGGCTGAAGCGTGGTTATCTGCTCGAGCGTGCACGTCGTAGGCGTGGTGTCGCTCACCAGCAGCACCTTGTCCCCGACGGTGTAGCCGTAGGTGCCGTCGACGTTGAGCTCGGATGACGGCAGGGGCATCGGCGCGGTCAGGGTCCCGGCGATCAAGCGGGTTGCCTCGCTCGAGTACATCACGGTGATCGAATCGGGCGCGCCCGGCGTCTGCGTGATGACGACCGGCGCGAGCGTGATATTGGGCAGCGTTCCGCCGAGGTTGGCCGAGTAGTTCGGGTCGAAGAACCAATTGATGTTGGCGCATCCCATGATGCGCGAGTCGGCGATGCCGTAGCCCGCCTGGCGCACGTCGCGCTCGATAGTAAAGAGCGCGATCGTGCCGTTGGTCTGCGCGCTGCCTTCGCCCACGGTCGAGCGGTTGAAGCTGTCGCTCGTCAGGTAGGCCTTGGTGATGATTAGGATTCCGATCAGACCGATCGCCACCGCGACCAGCACCTCGACCAGGCTCATGCCCGCCTGTCTCGTGCGCATCGCCTGTCTCATATCGCGTCGTCGACCAAAAGCATTCTCTCGGCTCCTCGGTTCGTTTCTTGAAGTCTTCTTTTTCAGGGCCCGACAAAAATCGATTGGCCTATCAAGGATAGCGAGAATAGTAGAAATCTCCTTATCCCTCCTTCCGACTCTTGTGAAACCTTGTAAGTCCGAAAAATTCCGCGGAAGTACTGCTCATCTGCGAAACAATGCAAATTGCTGGCGCGGGGCGGGCGTCAGGCGCCGAGCCAGCTGGCTTCCGTCCGACCATGACTGGAAGCGCTTGGCCGGGTGCCCTCAAGGACATCCGAGAGCTGACAGCGGATGTCCGCTGTCGTCCAGGAGCGATCACCGCGAGACGCTTGGCGGCGTACGCAGGTACTTAACGAAGTAGTGCCGGCTGTGGCCCGCTGGCGATCCGGTAAGGCGACCGAAGCGCCGATAGCCGTGTCCCTCGTAAAAGCGGGGCGCCTGAAAGGAAAACGTATTCAGGTGAATCATGCGGCTCCCGCGCCGCCGCGCAAGATCTTCCGCCCTTCGCAGGAGTTGGCTACCCAGTCCCGTGCCCCGCGATTTCGCCGAGATCCAGAGCAACTCTACGTAGCTCTCCTTCCAATAGGACTCGAGTATCAGGCCGCCCAGTAACCCGCCTTTGGCGTTCCGCGCGCTTATCACGGTACGTCGATAACGAGGCGGTCCCATCTTCCCGCGGTTGAACGCGATGAGTCCTTTCCATAGCGCTCGCGACACGAGCTCCGAACGTGAACGCTCGATAGCCAGTCGAGGCGTCGATCCGGACACTCTATTGGGCGAGCCGCTCAGACCGTCGGGTAACCGCGTTTCTCGAGGTCGAAACGATCCTCTTCGAGCGCCTTCGCCAGATCTCGCGTCAGGCCCATGCGCACCAGCGGACCGAGGAGCCTGAACAGTCCCTTCACCGGCAGCTCCACCGTGGTTCGCACGCGTGTGCGGTCCGCGCCCACCGCTTCAAATGTCTGCGTGATGAGCAATCCCGCATTGGACCCCGACAGGCTGCGCAGGGTCGAGCTGCCGTCGGCGCGCCGCATGACCTCGAGCTCGTCCTCCTGAAGCCTACCGAAGACGCGGCGGCGCCCCGTGCACAGGCATCCGCCATTTCTTGGGCGCACATTTGCGACTTCGAGATCCGCGTGCACGCGAGTCGACGCGTGATGCGCCATATCCGCGAATTGGGACTGCACGACCGCGAGCGGGCGCGCGATGAGTTTTTCACCCTGAACGACGACAGTAGCCATGCTTACCCCTCCGAGCGCGTGTCTACCCTGAACGCCCAGTCTACGCGCCTTAGTTCACCCGGTCGCCGCGCGGGGCGGACAGCGCCTAGAATGATGTACGGCAATCGCTGCCGGCCCGATCTGCATAGGCCGCAGTACGTCGGACAAATGCGGAGGCCCGAATGAACGAGTCAGGAACGTTTCGCTTCGCCCCTCTCGACTGGAGCCCTGCGGCCGCCCGACAGGTCGCGGCGCAGGAAGGACTAACCCTTGGGGAGGCGCACTGGGACTTGGTGCGGGCGCTGCAGGAATTCTATGCGCGCAATTCTTCCGCCGAGATGCGCCTGCGCGATCTGCAGGGTGCGCTCGAGGAGAAATTCCATCACCAGGGCGGCCTGAAATATCTATACACGGTCTGCCCTGGCGGCCCGGTGACGCAGGGATGCCGCCTCGCGGGCCTGCGCGCCCCGGCGGGCGCGAGCGACCGGGGGTTTGGCAGCGTCGCCTGACTGACCGATGTGCACGCGCAGCCACTCGAGCGTCGCGTCCCAGGCCCGCCGCGCCGGCTCCGGATCCCGGAAATTGAACACGTGCCCCGCGCCGGGAACGACGAGGAGTTCGACTTCGCGCCCACGCTCGCGCAGCGCGCGTTCCAGGCGGCTCGATTCTTCCACTCCAGCGGACGTGTCGTCGGCGCCGTGAATCAGCAGCAGGGGCGCCCGAATGGAGTCGACGTAGGTCATCGGCGAGGCGCGGCGCAGCATCTCCTCGAATTCGGCGTCGCTGGCCGCGCCCGATTCGCGACGGAAGTGCCACTCGATCACGCGAAACGCGAGGCGGGATCCCCAATCGCGCTCGGTGTCGAACCACTTGCGGAAATCGGTCACCGGGTAGTACGCGACGACCGCCTTGATGTCCGGCGCGTGAGCGGCCATCAGCAGGCTGTAGATCGCGCCCTGCGAAAAGCCGAGCGCGGCGATGCGAGCGCGATCGACCTGGGGCCGGCCACGCACCACTTTCAGCGCGGCGAGGGTGTCCGAATCTTCGCGCCACGCGAACGTGTTGCGCCGGAATTTGCCGTCGAGCAGTCGCTCGTAATCGACGCCAACCGCCAGATAACCGTGCTGCGCGAGATCGCGCGTCACGCCCTTCATGTCCGAGGCGAGGCCACCGCCTTCAGGATGCACGATCACCGTTGGAAAGGGGCCGACGCCGGACGGTTGCGCCCACTCCAGGTGCATTTTCAGCGGGCCGCGCGTGACTTCCTCGCTCCACGTCGCGACGCCGGCAGGGTCGCGCTCGGGATGAATCAGGTAGTGATTCATGCATCCCGAGAGCAGCAGCGCGGCCGGCAGCAAGGTCAATCTGAGGAAAATGACGGTCGCTCGCATGGTCTCAGCGAGGGACAGGAAATTGCTTTGCGCCCGGAAAGCCGGAATGCAAAATGTCTGGCGTCCCC
>DASPRB010000039.1:0-3140 GCA_035624675.1 Burkholderiales bacterium | reverse complement strand
GGTCGCGGCGCTCGTCGCGCTGCTCGTGCACCGCATCGTCAACCCGGTGAAGCGGCTGATCTCCAACTTCGACGACTACTTCAGCTGGCTGGTGACGATCGCGCCGCTCGTGACCGGCATGCTCGCCTACGCCCACGTCGGCGCGCCCTATCAGACGCTGATCGCCGTGCACCTGCTGTCGGTCGAGCTGCTGCTCGTCTGGTTCCCGTTCGGCAAGCTGATGCACACCTTCACGGTGTTCCTGTCGCGCGGCACGCAAGGGATGCAGTTCGAGCGCAAAGGAGCCACGCTATGAGCGCCGTGCCTGTGGAACGCTACGACAAGCAGGGCGACATTCCCGACGCCGAGCGCGTCAAGCGCGCGATGCAGCACTTCGTCAGGGACTTCGGCCGCAGCGCGGCGATCTACATGGAATCCTGCGTGCACTGCGGCAACTGCGCCGAGGCCTGCCACTTCTACGCCGCGACCGGCAACGCGAAGTACACGCCGATCTGGAAGATCGAGCCGTTCAAGCAGGCCTACAAGCGCGAATACGGGCCGTTCGCCTGGTTCTACCGCGCGCTCAACCTCAAGTCCGCGGTCACCGTCGAGCGGCTCGCGGAATGGCAGGAGCTGATCTACGACTCGTGCACGGTGTGCGGCCGCTGCTCGCTCGTCTGCCCGATGGGCATCGACATCGCGAGCCTGGTCTCGCTCGCGCGCCACGGCATGGCGAAGGCGGGCCTGGTGCCGCACGAGCTGTGGGCCGTGGCCGAGCGCGGCGAGAAGGAAGGCAGCCCGCTCGGCGCGACGCCCAAGGTGTTCAAGGACCGCATCGAGTGGCTGGCCGACGACTACGAGGTCGAGATCCCGGTGGACAAGGCGAAGGCGGACGTGCTGTGCACCATGTCGTCGATCGAGATCATGAAATACCCCGAGTCGATCGTCGCCACGGCGAAGATCATGAAGCACGTGGGCGCGGACTGGACCTTCCGGCTCGATGGCTACGAGGCGACCAACTTCGGCCTGCTGTCGGGCAACGCCGAGTGGCAGCGCGACATGAGCATGAAGCTGATCAACGCGGCGATCGCCTGCGGCGCAAAGACGCTGGTGCTGCCCGAGTGCGGCCACGCCTACGGCGCGCTGCGCTGGATGGGGGCGAACATCTACGGCAAGCCGCTGCCGTTCCGCGTGCTGCACATCGCCGAGTTCCTGGCCGAGCAGCTGAAAGGCGGCAAGCTCAAGCTGAAGAAGCTCGCCAAGTCGGCGACTTTCCACGATCCCTGCCAGATCTCGCGCCGCGGCGGCGCGATCGAGGCGCCGCGCGAGGTGCTCGCCGCGCTCGGCGTCGAGCTGCGCGAAATGGACCCGACCAAGGGCCTCAACTGGTGCTGCGGCGGCGGAGGCGGGGTAGTCACGATCCACCGCGCCGATCCGCTGCGCTACCGCGTGTTCCAGCTCAAGATGAACCAGATCGACGAGACCGGTGCCGAGCTGCCGGTCACCAGTTGCTCCAACTGCCGCCAGACCTTCGACGACGGCCAGGCCCACTTCAAGTGGGACAAGACCATGAACAGCCTGCTCGAGATGGTGGCGCACAACCTTGAAGGAGAGGCCGCATGAACGCTCCGGCCAAACGCGTCGTCGTCGACCCGATCACCCGCATCGAGGGGCACCTGCGCATCGAGGCGGACACCGATCCGGACGGCACCATCACGCGCGCCTCGTCCTCCGGGACGATGGTGCGCGGCATCGAGATCATCCTGCGCGGGCGCGACCCGCGCGACGCCTGGGCCTTTGCGCAGCGCATCTGTGGCGTGTGCACGCTGGTGCACGGCATCGCCTCGGTGCGCGCGGTGGAGGACGCGCTGAAGTACGAGATCCCGCCGAACGCGCAGCTGATCCGCAACCTGATGATCGCCGCGCAGTACGTGCACGACCACGTGATGCACTTCTACCACCTGCACGCGCTCGACTGGGTGGACGTGGTGTCGGCGCTCAAGGCCGATCCGAAGAAGACCTCGGAGCTCGCGCAAAGCATCTCCGGCTACGCCAAGTCCTCGCCCGGCTACTTTGCCGACGTGCAGGCGCGGGTGCAGAAGTTCGTCGGCGGCGGGCAGCTCGGCATCTTCGCCAACGGCTACTGGGGCCACCCGGCGTACAAGCTGCCGCCGGAAGCGAACCTGATGGCGGTAGCGCACTATCTGGAGGCGCTCGCCTGGCAGCGCGACGTGGTGCAGATCCATACCGTCTTCGGCGGCAAGAACCCGCATCCGAACTTCCTCGTCGGGGGCTCGCCCTCGGCGATCAGCACGCACGTGCAGACGGGCACGGTGAGCTCGGGCTTCCGCGGCGGCGAGTCGGGCACCGCGGTCAACGTGGTCGGGCTGGAGAAGGTGCAGAACGTCATCCGCTCGATGAACGCCTTCGTCGACCAGGTGTACGTGCCCGACACGCTCGCGATCGCCGGCTTCTACAAGGACTGGGCCGCGCTCGGCGAAGGCCTGGGCAACTTCCTCACCTACGGCGACTTTCCCGACAAGAGCATGGCGGACCTGGCGAGCTTCAAGATTCCGCGCGGCGCGATCCTGAATCGCGATCTCTCCAAGGTGCACGAGGTCGACCTCAACGCCGAGGACCAGATCCAGGAGTTCGTCGCGCATTCCTGGTACGACTACGCGGGCGGCAAGGAGAAGGGCCTGCATCCCTATGCGGGCGAGACGAAGCTCAACTACACCGGGCCGAAGCCGCCCTACGAGCACCTGGACGTCGAGCAGTCCTATTCCTGGCTCAAGTCGCCGCGCTGGAAGGGCAACGCGATGGAGGTCGGACCGCTCGCGCGCATGCTGATGCTGGTCGCGACCGGCAACAAGGAGGCAAGAGAGCTGGTCGACATGACGCTCAAGCACCTGGACGTTCCGGTGCAGGCGCTCTATTCGACGCTCGGGCGCACCGCGGCGCGCACGCTCGAGACCAAGCTCATCGCCGGCTGGATGCAGGGCTGGTACGACCAGCTGATCGCCAACATCAAGGCGGGCGACGTGCGCACCTTCAACGAGCAGAAGTGGGACCCGACCACCTGGCCGAAGCAGGCGCAGGGCGCGGGCTTCACCGAGGCGCCGCGCGGCGCGCTCGCGCACTGGATCGTGATCCGCGACGGC
>DASPRB010000225.1:0-5098 GCA_035624675.1 Burkholderiales bacterium | reverse complement strand
TCCGCGCTGCGCTTCATCGTCGAGGGCACCGGCGCCTATACGGCGGTCGACGGCGAGCGCACCACCATGCATCCGGGCGACTTCATCATCACGCCGGCCTGGACCTGGCACGACCACGGCAATCCGGGCAACGAACCGGTGGTATGGATGGACGGGCTCGACATCCCGATCGTGCAATTCTTCGATGCTGGCTTTATGGAGACTTTCCCCGAGGAGGCACAGCCGGTCAGCCGACCGGAAGGCGATTCGTACGCGCGCTTCGGCACGAACATGGTGCCGCTCGAGGGTCTCCCGGTTTCGAAGACCTCGCCGATTTTCAACTATCCCTACGCGCGCAGCCGCGAGACGCTGCACGCGCTGTCGAAGAACGGCGCCCCGGACGGCTGCCACGGCTGGAAGATGCAGTTCATCAATCCCCTCACCGGCGGCCCGGCGATGCCTACCATGGGCGCTTTCATCCAGCTGCTGCCCGCACGGTTCCGCTCGAACGCCTACCGCGCGACCGACGCGACCGTGTATTCGGTGGTCGAGGGCACCGGCCGCGTCGACATCGGCGGGCAACGCTTCGCTTTCGAGCCGCGCGACACGTTCGTCGTGCCGAGCTGGCAGCGCGTCAGCATCGAGACCGACGGCGAATGCGTGCTGTTCTCCTACTCGGATCGCCCCGCGCAGATTGCGCTCGGGCTGTGGCGCGAGGAGCGCGCATGAACGACAGGGCCTTCCTCAGCCGCGAGTACAACAACCGCGCCCTGGTACCGGACCACGCACAATACTTCGCCCGCTGGGCGGAGCGCTCGGCGCGCGCCCGGGCGACCATGACCTGCTATCTGGACCGCGAGTACGGGCCGGCCCCCGGAGAGAAGCTCGACATCTTCCCGGCACGCAAAGGCGATGGCTCGGTGCTGATGTTCATCCATGGCGGCTACTGGCGCTCGCTAGACAAGCAGGACTTCTCGTACCTGGCGCCATCCTGGGTCGACGCCGGCGTGTCGCTGGTGGTCGTGAACTACGATCTGTGCCCGGCGGTCACCATCGAGGAGATCGTCTGCCAGATGCTGCGCGCCTCGGCCTGGCTGTATCGGCACGCGGAGGAGTATGGCATGGACGAGGAGCGGCTGTTTGTCTGCGGACACTCGGCCGGCGCGCACCTCACCGCGATGATGATGGCGGCGCTCTGGCCGGTGTTCGACCCCGCCCTGCCGCGCGATCTGTTCAAGGGCGGGCTGGCGATCAGCGGCGTTTACGATCTGCGCCCGCTGGTCGACGTCGACTTCCTGAGCGCGGACCTGCGCCTGGACGAGGCCTCGGCGCTGAAGGTCTCGCCGGCGTTCCTGCCGCCTGCCACGCGTGCTCCGCTGTTCACCTGCGTCGGCGGCCTGGAGAGCTCCGAGTTCAAGCGCCAGAACGCGCTGCTCGCGCAGCGCTGGAGGTCGGCGGTCGCCGCCGACGTACCGATGCCCGGCCGGCATCACTTCTCGGTGGTCGACGAGCTCGCCAATCCTGCGAGCGCGCTGTTCGCCGGGGCGAAGCGCATGATGAAGCTTGACCGCTGATGGGAGCGCTGGAAACCTACCTGCAGCCCGGAGTCTTCATCGACAGCGACCATCCCGCGGTCGTCGAGTACGCTCTCCGGAGGGTTCGCGGCGCGAGCGACGTCGAGCGCGCCGTGTCGCTGTACTACGCGGTGCGCGACGATATCCGCTACAACCCGTTCCTCGACTTCACGGTCGAGTCCGCGTACCGCGCGAGCGACTGCCTCGCCGCAGGCGAAGGTTTCTGCGTCGGCAAGGCCGCACTGCTCGCAGCCTGCGCGCGCGCCGTCGGCATCGCCGCGCGGGTCGGCTTTGCGGACGTCAGGAACCACCTCTCCACGCCGCGCCTGCTCGAGTACATCGGCAGCGACCTATTCGTCTATCACGGCTACACGGAGCTGTTCCTGGAAGGGAAGTGGGTCAAGGCGACGCCTGCATTTAACCTGGCCCTGTGCACGAAATTCCGCGTCAAGCCGCTCGAGTTCGACGGGCGCAAGGACTCGATCTTTCATCCCTATGACGCCGACGAGCGCCGCCACATGGAATACCTGCGCGACCGCGGCAGCTTCGCCGACGTGCCCGCCGCCGAGATCCAGCGGGCGTTTCGCGAGTTCTACCCGCGCCTCTACGGCCTGGGGCGCGACGCGGCGCGCGAGACCTTCGGCTGACGCGCGCGGGCCGCCGGTGCGCGCGCTGCTCGAGGAAAGCTTCCGCGCCGCGGTCGCCGCCGCCGACCCCCTCAGGATCCTTGCTCCGCAGCTCCCGCCGCCGCCGCGCGGACGCACGCTGGTCGTCGCCGCCGGCAAGGCCGCGGCTTCGATGGCGCTCGCGGTCGAGCGCGCCTGGCCCGCGGGCGCGCGGCTCGAGGGCCTCGCCGTCACGCGCTACCGCCACGCGCTGCCCACTGAGCGCATCCGCGTCGTCGAGGCCGGCCACCCGGTTCCCGACGAGGCGGGCGAAGCCGCCGCGCGCGAGATGCTCGAGCGGGTGCGCGCGCTCGGAAAAGACGACCTCCTGCTCGCCCTCGTCTCGGGCGGCGGCTCGAGCCTGCTATCGCTGCCCGCCGAAGGGCTGTCGATGGCGGACCTCAAGGCGGTGACCTCCCAGCTGTTGCGCTGCGGGGCCACGATCCAGGAGATCAACACGGTGCGCAAGCACCTCTCGGCGATCCAGGGCGGACGGCTCGCCGCGGCGTGCAAGGCGGCTGTGCTCGCGCTGATCGTCTCGGATGTCACCGGCGACGACCCGACGCACATCGCGTCGGGGCCGTGCGCCGCCGATCCCACGACCTATCGCGACGCACTCGACGTGCTGCAGAAGTACGGCGTCACCCCGCCGGCAGCCGCGCGCGCGCGGCTCGAGGAAGGCGCGCGCGGAGGAATCACCGAAACGCCAAAGCCGGGCGACCCGGTATTCGCCCGCGTCGAGAACCGCGTCATCGCCACCGCGCACGCCTCGCTCGAGGCCGCAGCCGCCGTCTTCGCGGCGCGCGGCATCCGGCCGGTCATCCTCGGCGACACGGTGACCGGCGAGGCGGCGGATGTCGCCAAGGTCATGGCGGCGCTCGTACGCGAGCTGCGTACGTACCGGGCCCCGTTTCCGCCGCCGGTCGCGCTCATCTCGGGCGGCGAGTGCACCGTCACGCTGCGCGCCGAGGGCGGCCGCGGCGGGCGCTGCAGCGAGTTCCTGCTCGCGCTGGCGATCGAGCTCGAAGACGTGGCGGCGATCCACGCGCTCGCCGCCGATACCGACGGCATCGACGGCTCGGAGGACAATGCCGGCGCGCTGCTCGCGCCCGATACGCTTTCGCGCGCGCGCGCGGCAGGACTCGATGCGCGCAAGCTGCTCGCCAGAAACGACAGCTATGGCTTCTTCGCTGCGCTGGACGATCTGCTGGTTACGGGACCGACGCGCACCAACGTCAACGACTATCGCGCGATCGTCGTCGCCTAGATCGCCTCATACTCGCACTGCAGTGCCCACGCGCAGCCCAAGCTTGCGAGCAGCGCTCGCGCGGTTCGCGGCGATCTCCACCAGCCCGATGCTGTTCTCGTACCAGAACGCCGCGCCGGGGCGCGCATCGCCGAAGGTGTCCGCCCGCGCGAGACGGCGTCCGGCAACGCGCAGCCGGGCGGCCTGCGCGACGCCCGCCGCGCGCAGCCCGGTCAACGCGTTGCCGTAATGATCGATGTAGATCACCCGCGCCAGATCGCGCGCATCGAGCAACACCTTTGGCGCGCGCTGGCGCACGAGCCAGCCGCGCGGCGCGCGTCCGAGCGCAAGCGCCGCGGCGACCGGAGCAAAAAGATCGCGGCCGTGAAACGACGCCGACAGGCGCGCCGGACGCCATACGATGCGCCAGCAGGCGCGTCGCGCGGCGCGCTGCCAGACGAGCGACATCAGCCCGTTGTCCGGCCCGACGAAGCGGCGGCCGTCCGCCTGCACCACGATCGCTTCCCGCGGCCCGCCGACGCCAGGATCGACGACCGCCAGAAACAGGCTTTCGCGCGGGTAGTGAGATGCGAGCGCCGCGAGCAGGTGCGCCGCGGGCTGGATGCCGAATGCCGGAGCGCCGTGCAGCGCATCGACCACCGGGACGCGCGGGGCGCGCGCGTGCAGGACCGCCTTGACCTGGCCGACGTAGAGATCGGCGTCGCCGAAATCTGTGAACAGGACGATCACGTCCTGTGCGCGGTCAGGCGGCCTTCTTTTCTTCCTTCTGCTCGGGCGCCGGCTGCTCGGGTCGGTCGAGCAGCGTGACCAGCGCGAGCGGCGCATTGTCGCCCTTGCGGAACCCAGTCTTCAGGATGCGCAGGTAGCCGCCGTTGCGCTTGGCATAGCGCGGGCCGAGATCCTCGAAAAGCTTGCCGACGATTTCCCGGTCGCGCAGCCGGTCGAACGCCAGCCGGCGGTTGGCGAGCGACGGCTTCTTGCCGAGGGTGATCATCGGCTCCACGACACGCCGCAATTCCTTGGCCTTCGGCAGCGTGGTCGTGATCTGCTCGTGGCGCAAAAGCGAGTTCGTCATGTTGCGAAACATCGCGAGCCTGTGGCTCGTTGTGCGGTTTAGCTTGCGTTGTCCGTGGCCGTGGCGCATGGCTTAAGTCCTCGTTCTACAGGTGCGCCTAGACGCGGTGATGATGCTCGAGCCCGGCCGGCGGCCAGTTCTCGAGGCGCATGCCGAGCGTGAGCCCGCGCGAGGCGAGCACTTCCTTGATCTCGTTCAACGACTTGCGGCCGAGGTTGGGCGTTTTGAGCAGCTCGGTCTCGGTGCGCTGGATCAGGTCGCCGATGTAATAGATGTTCTCCGCCTTCAGGCAGTTGGCGGAGCGCACCGTGAGCTCCAGGTCGTCGACGGGGCGCAGCAGGATCGGATCCACCTGCGGAGATTTGGGCTGCTCGGCGGGCGCCGCGGTGCCCTCCAGCTGGGCGAACACCGACAGCTGGTCGACCAGGATGCGGGCGGCGTGCCGGATCGCTTCCTCGGGCTCGATCGCGCCGTTGGTCTCGATGTCCATGATCAGCTTGTCGAGGTCGGTACGCTGCTCGACGCGCGCGGACTCCAC
>DASPRB010000250.1:0-11326 GCA_035624675.1 Burkholderiales bacterium | reverse complement strand
CATCTACATGGGCGTCTCGGGCGACGGCGACTCCGCCTCGATCGGCCTGGGGCAGTTCGCGCACGTCATGCGGCGCGGCGTCAACATGGTGTACATCGTCGAGAACAACGGCGTGTACGGCCTCACCAAGGGCCAGTTCTCCGCCACCGCCGACTACGGCTCCAAGTCCAAGCGCGGCGCGGTCAACACCGACAACGCCGTCGACATGATCGGCATGGCCATGCAGCTCGGCGCCAGCTTCGTCGCGCGCGGCTTCTCGGGCGACAAGAAGCAGCTCGTGCCGCTCATCAAGGCCGCCATCGCGCACCGCGGCGCGGCATTCATCGACGTCATCAGCCCCTGCGTCGCGTTCAACAACCACGCCGGCAGCACCAAGAGCTACGACTACGTGCGCGAGCACAACGACGCCGTCAACCGGCTCGACTTCATCACCACCCGCGCGCCGCTCACCGCCGACTACGCGCCTGGCGAGCTGGTCGAAGTCACGCAACACGACGGCTCCGTCCTGCGCCTGCGCAAGCTCGACCCCGACTACGACCCGACCGACCGCGTCAAGGCGATGAACTACGTGCAGGAGCGCCAGGCGCAGGGCGAGCTCGTCACCGGGCTTCTCTACGTCGACTCCGCGCCCGAAGACCTGCACCACCACCTCAACACCGTCGAAGTGCCCTTCAACACCCTGGGCGAGAAGCAGCTCTGCCCGGGCTCTGCGATCCTCGAGAAGATCAACGAGTCGCTGAGGTAACGCATCCCGACGGCATGGATGCCTACGTTTTCTGGGCGTTGCTCGGCCTCTCGCTCGTCGTCGTCGAGCTGATGACCGGGACCTTCTATCTGCTGGTGCTCGGCATCGCCAGCTTCGGCGGCGGGCTGGCGGCCGTTATCGGCCAGCCGTTCCACGTGCAGGTCGTGGTGGCGGCGCTGGTCGCGGGCATCGGCGTGTATGTCGTGCGCGGCTACCGCACGCGCAATGCCGCCCGCCAGATGGCGCACGTGGATCGCGGCCAGCCGGCGAGCTTCGAGGAATGGATCGACCGGGCGAACGGCCTCGCGCGGGTGAACTACCGCGGCGCGAGCTGGGAGGCGACCATCGAAGGCGACACGGCGCTCGAGCGCGGCGCTCTCGTCTACGTTCTGAGCAGCCATGGCAACACGCTCCAGATCTCCAAGACCCGCCCCGCCTGAGACGGCGCGCCCGGCGGGACTCGCGCTTCCAGTCAACTTCCGTTTCGGGAGAACACCGATGCTCATCAAGCTGCTGATCGCCGTCGTCGTCTCGATCGCGGCAGCCGTGTATCCGCCGACTTCGGGCTACGCGCCGTGGATACTCGTCGTCGCGGTGGTGGTGGCTTTCGTCGTCGAGGGCGTGCGCATCGTGCCGCAGCAGTACGCCTTCGTCATCGAGCGCTTCGGCCGCTATCACGCGACGCTCGAGCCCGGGCTAAACCTGATCATCCCGTTCCTCGATCGCGTCGCCTACACGCACTCGCTCAAGGAAGTGCCGCTCGACGTTCCCGAGCAGGTGTGCATCACCAAGGACAACACCCAGCTCGCGGTCGACGGCATCCTCTACTACCAGGTCACCGATCCGCGGCTCGCCTCGTACGGCTCGCAGAACTACATGCTCGCGATCACCCAGCTCGCGCAGACCACGCTGCGCAGCGAGATCGGCAAGATGGAGCTCGACAAGACCTTCGAGTCGCGCGAAGGCATCAACCGCCAGATCGTCGCGGCGCTCGACGAGGCGGGGCGCAACTGGGGCGTCAAGGTGCTGCGCTACGAGCTGAAGAACCTGACCCCGCCCGAGTCGATCCTGCGCGCGATGCAGCAGCAGATCACCGCCGAGCGCGAGAAGCGCGCGCTGATCGCCAAGTCGGAGGGCGAGCGCCAGCAGGAGATCAACCTCGCCGATGGCGAGAAGCAGGCGGCGGTGCTCAAGTCCGAGGGCGACAAGCAGGCGGCGATCAACACGGCGCAGGGCGAGGCGACGGCGATCCGCCTGATCGCCGAGGCGAACGCGGCCGGCCTGCGCGTGGTGGCCGAGGCGATGGCCGACAGGGGAGGCATGGACGCGGCCAATCTCAAGGTCGCGCAGCAGTACGTCGACGCCTTTGCCAACCTGGCGAAGACTTCCAACACCCTGGTCATCCCGGCGAACGCGGGCGATCTCGCCGGCTTCGTCGCCACCGCGATGACCGTGCTCGACAAGGCGAGGCCGGCTCAGGCCAAGGCGTGAGCCGGACGGTGCGCGCCGCCTAGAGCGAACGACAGAGCGTGTAGCTGTTGGTGCCCGTCTCGGCATAGGCGGCGGCCGCCTGCTTGCCGATCGGGGGGGTGAGCGCCGCCTGGAGCTGACCGCGCACCCCGCCCGAGGCCGGTGAGCCGTCATCCATCTCGGTATCGACTCCGATCGCGATCTTGTCGGGCAGGTTGGCCGAGCAGAGGACGATGCCGGTCAATCCGCCGGTACCCGCGGCGTCGCTGCCGAGCACGGGACCGTAGTTCGGGGAGGTCCCGTCGCCGGTCTGCGCGCCGATGAGACCGCTCACCGCGTTGAAGGGCTGGTTGGTGCCCGTGCCTGACAAGAAGCCCGCACGGCGCAGGTGATCCCACCACTGGCGCGATTCATCGGCGGGGTTCGCGCTGTTGTACAGCCCGCCGATATGTCCGTCGCCGTCGCCGGCGGTCGCCCCGGCCCAGCGGGTCGCGGCGTTCGGATCGTTACCCGGAACCGCCCTGTATCGATCCCGATAGGCGTAGTACGCGGCCGAGACGCCGTTGAAGTCGGCGATGACGCTCTTGATCCTGGCCTGAGTGATCATCTGCTGGCCCTTCAGGATGCCTCCGACCAGCAGCCCGATGATCACGAGGACCACCGCGATTTCGACCAGCGTAAAGCCTTTTTGCGAGGGACTCATAGGGTAGGGCGGCGAATTGCCCGGTGGTGGCCGCGTGGCGTCCGCGGTCTCGTCAAGTTTGGCAGCCGCTCATCAAATCACACGAGCAGGCCTTCGGGACCGGAACCCGGTCACTCTTTACAGCGTTTGACGATCGTTCCGAATTCCTGAGGCTGTTGGCGACGCGAGGCGCACGGGGCGGGCGGTCCCCTCCCAGAGTCCGCCCGCCCCTTCTTCAGTGCGCGATCTGTTCGAGCGCCCGCTCGCGGGTCGCCGGTCCGAACACCCCGATCGAGACGATCACCACCAGCATCGCTACGCCGATGAACGCCGCCACGCCCGGAACGCCGGAGACGTTCAGGATGTAGCCGATTGCCAGGCCCGCGAAGGCCGCCGAGATCCGGCTCCAAGAGTACACGAAGCCGATCGCGCGCGCGCGGATGCGGGTCGGATAGAGCTCCGCCTGGTAGTTGTGAAAGGCGTATGACAGCGTGTTGGCGCACAGCGTGAACAGCACGCCGACGACGATCAGCGCGGTGGGATCGTTCAGCTCGGAGAAAATCGCCATGAACACGCCCATGCCCAGCGCCGCGAGCACGATCTGCCACTTGCGCTCGATGCGGTCGGAGAACAGCGCCCCGATCAGCGGCCCGAACGGGTTCGCGATCGCGATGATGAACGCGTACTGCAGGCTCTGGGTGATGTGGATGCCGCGGCTGATGAGCAGCGTCGGCACCCAGGCGGCGAAGCCGTAGAAGCCGATCGTCTGCGCGAAGTTGAACACCGAGAGCATGATCGTGCGCGCGCGGTAGGGCGGCCGGAAGGCCTCCGCGAGCGCGCCCTGGCCTTCGGCCTCGGCGGGCGCCGGCACGGGCGCGGGCAGGGGCTGGCCGGTCTCGGCTTCGATCTGCCGCTCGATCCCGGCGACCACCCGCTCGGCGTCCTCGGTGCGCCCGTGCTTGAGCAGCCAGCGCGGGCTCTCCGGCAGCCCGAGGCGCAGGAACCACACCACGATCGCGCCGATCGAGCCGATCAGCACGACCCAGCGCCAGCCGTCGAAGCCGAGCGGCGCGATCGGCACCAGTTGCCAGGCGAGGAAGGCCACGATCGGTACCGCGCAGAACGTGATGAACTGGTTGATCGAGTAGGCGCGGCCGCGCTCACGGCGCGGGATCAGCTCGGAGATGTACGCGTCGATCGTCACCAGCTCGACGCCCAGGCCGACGCCCGCGATGAAGCGCCAGACGTTGAGCGCGAAGCCGGTCGTCTGGAACGCCATGATCGCCGAACAGACCACGTACCAGACGAGCGCCCAGGTGAAGATCGTGCGCCGCCCCATGCGGTCGGCGACCTGGCTGCCGAACAGCGCGCCGGCCCACAGCCCGGCGAAGGTCGCGAACACGAAGGTGCCGAAGCCCGCCACCGCGATCACGTGCAGGCCGGCGAGCGGCCCGAGCGACTCGGGCGAGAACAGCCCCGACTTGATCATGCCCGGGGCGACGTACGCGGTGAAGAACAGGTCGTAGAACTCGAACAGGCCGCCGAGCGAGATCAGCACCACCATCCGCCAGACGTGCCAGGAGCGCGGAAGACGATCGAGCCGCGCGGGAATCGTGACGCTCGCCCCGTTGGACATGGGTCTCCTCCTATCGTTAATTTCGTGTGGCGCAGATCTTAGTACGCGCGCGGGCCGGACGGCGCGCGTCAGTTCGACGCAAGCTTCGGGCGGCCTAGCCGGCCAGCACGGTCTCGCCGGCGCGCACGCGCTGGCCCGGACGGACGAGCGGCCCGAGGCCGGGGCGCAGCGGCAGCACGATATCGACCTGCGAGCCGATACGGATCATGCCGAACACCGCGCCGCGCTCGACGCGCGCGCCCGGCGCGACGTAGCTGTCGATGCCGGCCACGGTCCGGGCGGCGATCTGCACCACGTAGCAGCTCAGGGGCGCGCCGCCGAGCATGCCGTCGATCCTGGTCACGGCGCGCTCGTTGCGCGCGATGTGCTCGGCTCCCGCGTAGTAGGGCGCGCGGCGGCGCAGGATGCGCCAGTGCATCGCGCCCATGTGCCGGTTGGCGCCGCGCCCGGGGTGGTGGCGCACGAAGTCAACGCTGCCCGAGATCGGCGCGCGGTTGTAGTGCACGTCGAACGGGCTCATGAACACGCCGATGACGAGCTTCGGCCCGTCGAGGTGCTCGCGCACGATGTCGCCGAGCGTCGCGGCGAGCCCCTGCTTGATGCTCACCACCTCCGCCCCCGGCGCGACCTCCTTCACGTACACCACCGTGCCGTCGGCCGCGGACAGGACGCCCTCGCCGGGCGGAGCCGAGCGCGGCGGATTGCGGAAGAACCAGACGTAGCGCCAGAACGACCAGCCGCCGAGCGCCAGCAGGCCCGCCGCGATTAGCGCCGCGGCGATTGATCCAGGTGCCGCCACGCGTCGTCCTCCAGCACGCGCACCAGCGCCACGCCGGAGGAGAACGGAAAGTCGATCGCCTCGAACAGGTCCTTGCGCGCCCTGACCTTCTTCAGCCAGCGCTTCACGCCGGCGTGCCGCATCAGCTCGCGCACGTAGATGTGGGTGTCGTGCAGCAGCAGATAGCCGTTCCTGCGCATGCGGCGCAGCGCGCCATGGAAATCCCGGCGCACGTTGTCGTAGGAGTGGTTGCCGTCGATGAAGGCGACGTCGAGCGCGGGCAGGGCGAGCGCCTCGTAGTGCGCGAAGAACTCCGCGCTGCGCATACGGTAGTGGGTGACCAGGTCTTCGACGCCGAAGCGGCCGAAGCGGCGCGCGACCTTCGCCTCGTCGTCCCACTGCGAGGTGCCGCCGACCGTCCGGAACGGACCGTCGGCGAGCATCGAGTAGGACGGATCGACGAACGACAGCCGCCCCGCGCCGTTGTCGCGCAGCGCGAGCGCGAAGCAGGCGACGCTGAAGCCGTAGCCCGAGCCGATCACCAGCACGTGCATGGGCCGCAGGACGCGGGCGAGCGCGTAGTAGATGAAGCCGAAGCCGAGGTTGAGGCGCTCGCGATCCTCGTGGTGGCCCAGTGGCCGGGCGTGGCGGAAGATGTCCTCGATCAGCTCGGGCGCGAGGCTGAAGCCTTCGTCCCGGGTGCGTGGCTGCACCGCGGTCGTCGTCCGCATGGTCAGGCTGCGCGGCGGATCTCGGCGAGGGGCGCCTCGCTCGCCGCCGCCTCGAGGCCCCAGTGCACGACCTCCATGCGGCCGTCCGGGTGCTCGACGATCGCGCTGCAGCTGTCGACCCAGTCGCCGCAGTTCAGGTAGGCGACGCCGTCGATGTCCTTGAGCGCCGCGGCGTGGATGTGGCCGCAGACCACGCCGTCGTAGCCGCGCTCGCGCGCGTAGCGCACCACGGCCTCCTCGAAATCGAAGATGAAGCTCACCGCGCCCTTCACCTTGCGCTTGGCGTAGCCGGAGAGCGACCAGTAGCCGGGGATGCCCAGGCTGCGGCGCACCCACGACAGCATCATGTTGAGGCGCACCACCAGGCCGTAGGCGCGGTCGCCGAGCAGCGCCAGCCAGCGGTGGTAGCGGGTCACCTGGTCGAAGGCATCGCCGTGCACCACCAGGTACCTGCGCCCGTCGGCCGCCACGTGCTCGCAGTCGTTCATCACGCGGATGTCGCCGAGCGAGATGCCGTCGTGCTCGCGCAGCGCCTCGTCGTGATTGCCCGGCACGTACACCACCGTCACGTCGTGGCGCGCGCGCTTGAGGATCTTCTGCACCACCGTGTTCTGCTCGGCGCTCCAGCACACCGAGCGGCTCATCGCCCAGAAATCGACGATGTCGCCCACCAGGTACAGGTTGTCGCACTCGTGCTCGCGCAGGAAGTCGAGCAGGCGTCCCGCCTGGCAGGCGCGCGTGCCGAGGTGGATGTCCGACAGGAAGATCGAGCGCAGCCTCTTCATTGCGACGCCTCGACCAGCGCGGCCTCGAATTCGCGCACGATGTGCGTCCAGGTCAGCTGCTGCGCGAGCTCGCGCGCCGCGCGGCCGAGCCGGCGCGCCAGCTGCGGCTCGCGCGCGAGGCGCTCGGCCTGCGCGATGAAGCCGGCGCGGTCGTCGAACGGGGCGAGCAGTGCCGAGCGGTCGTGCTCGAGGTGCGCGCGAGCCGCGGCGTAGTCGTACGCGACGATCCCGAGGCCGCTCGCCATCGCTTCCAGCGTGACGTTGCCGAAGGTCTCGGTGATACTCGGAAAGAGGAACACGTCGGCCGAGGCGTAGTGCGCCGAGAGCTCGCCGTTCACCAGGCGGCCGGCGATCACGCAGCCGACCCCGGCTCGCTGCAGCTCGCCGAACAGCGGGCCGTCGCCCACCAGCACCAGCTTGGTGTCGGGGCGCAAGCGGCGCATCGCCCGGTAGGCCTCGAGCACCAGCGGGAAGTTCTTCTCGCGCGCGAAGCGGCTGACGCACAGCGCGACCGGCGTGTCCTCGGCCGCGCCCCAGCGGGCGCGCAGCTCGGCGGAGCGGCGCGCGGGCGAGAACACCTCCGGATCGACGCCGCGGCCGACGATGCGCAGCCGCTCGAAGCCGAGCTCGGCGAGCTGCGCGGCGAGCTCCCGGGTCGGCACGAGGGTGCTGCCGGCGCGGTTATGGAAGCGCCGCAGGTAGCTGGTGATCGGCCGCTTCAGCCAGGCGATGCCGTAGTCCCTGCTGTAGGCGTGGAAGTTCGTATGGAAATCGGTGACCACGGGCAGTCCGAGCGACTTGGCGGCAGAGAGCGCCGACCAGCCGAGCGGGCCCTCGGTCGCGATGTGCACGACATGCGGGCGCCGGCTGCGCCAGGCGTGCAGCAGGGTGCGCGCGCCCGGCAGGCCCATCTTGAGCTGGGTGTAGCGCGGAATCGGCAGCCCCGGCCTGAGCAGCTCCTCGAAATCTCCTTCCCGCGCCGCCGCGTCGCGCGCGTGCTGGCGCGGGCGCACGAGCTGCACCGCGTGCCCGCGCTCGCGCAGCCCGTCGACCATCAGGCCGACGGTGCGCGCCACGCCGTTCACCTCCGGCGGGAAGGTCTCGGTCACCATCGCGACGCGCAGCCCCGTCCGGGCCGGCGCGTGCGCTTCGATGTGCTGTTCGCGGTTCACGCGGCGCGAGCATGCCGCGCCAACGTGAAGCCGCCGTGACGGTTTTGTGATCGCCGCGTGACAGCGGCGCGCGGCCGCCGCTCAGGCCGCGGCGTAACGCTCGCGGCGGAACACCAGCCAGGTGAACAGCAGCATCGACCCGAGCACGATGAACGAGCCGCCCGCGGCGAAGGCCTCGCCTTCCGGGTGCCCGGTGTAGACCCTGCCCACGCCGTAGGCCTGGATGACGACGCCGGCCATCCAGATCCACACCTGCACGAGCGCCGCGCGGCTGCGGTCGATCGCCGGGTGCAGGTGGTAGAACACGCCGAACAGGAACAGCGACACCCAGCCGAGCAGGTTCAGGTGCGCGTGCCCGGGAAACGTGGCGTGGTTCTCCGAGATCGCCATCACCAAACCCCATATCATTCCCGCGATTACGAACAGCACGGCCGCGCGGAAGCAAAGCGAAGACGCTTTCATCGGCACCCCCTCCCTTGGTGAGTTTTTTGAGTTATGCGAGCGGATAGTAGCTCGCTCAGGAGCGGGCCGTCGAATCGGTCAGGAGCCGCGCGAGGTTCGCCGTCGCCGGGCGCACGTTCTCGGTGTAGCGCTTGTGCGCCTGCTGCACGCGCGGCTCGCCGAAGAATCGCCGCAGGCCGCGCAGCCACCACAGGCGCGCGCCTTCGAGCCATTGCTGCACGTCGGGCGCCTGAGTCCACAGGTACGCGGTCTGCGTCGCAACCAGCATCCCCGCGGCCCAGTCGCGCGGCACGTTCTGCAGGCGCAGCGACGGGCACAGGCGGTTCTTTTCCGCGCCGTCCCGGCGCGTCGCTTCGATGAATGCGATGAACGCCGCGCTGAAGGGCAGGAAGCCGGGCTGCAGCGCCTGCAGCGTGATGCGCCCGTCGGCGAACACCGGGACGGCCGGCGCGGTGCTCAGGCCCGCGGCGGCGCAATGCAGGTGCAGCGTCTCGGGGCTGGTCGGCACCGTGCCGCCCTCCAGCACGATCCGGTCGCGCTCGATCCGGCGCACGTGGCCGAGGTGCACGACGTCCTCGATCCTGCGCAGCTGCGCGAGCTCGTCCGCGCTCACGGTGGCGCCGCGGTACATGGTCGGGACGCTGCCCTCGTCGATGCGCAGCATCTGCTCGCTTGCCGCGAGCCGGGCGAAGAGCTCGTCCATCGAGCCAGCCTGCGCCGCGGCCTCGGCCTGCAGCGACAGGCCCTCGTAGGCCGTGCCGACGAGGTCCCCGCCCTGGAAGAAGACCCGGTTCAGCAGCCACAGCTCGCGCGGCCGGATCCAGCGGATGTCGGAGGGCGCGACGCCGTTCTCGAGCAGCCACAGGCAGGCGTCGATCCCGGTCTTGCCGCCGCCGACGATCGCGTAGCGCTCGGCGCGACTGGCGAGGCGCGCGAGCTCGCCCACCGGCACGCAGCGCGCCCCCGGCGCGACCTCGAACGGCGGCGGCGTGGTCGCCGGCACCTTGCCCTCGAGGTAGGTCGCGTCGACGATCGCCTTCCTCGCCTTCACCTCGTACGCGTCGCCTGCGAGGCGCGACGTGAAGCGGCCGCCGCCCGCGTAGTCGCACATCGGGAAGAAGCGCACGCGCCCCGAGGCGAGCAGGCGCTCCCGCATCACGCGGTCGTAGTAGGCGACGATCTCGGTGCCGCCCGAGCGGTAATAGAAGCCCTTGTTTGGGCCGTCGCAGTCGATCGCGTCGGTGCCGAGCGGCGTCGAGTTGACGCCGTACATGAGCGAGGGCTGATGCAGCCGCACGAAGGGGTAGGCGTCGTTCCAGTGCCCGCCCGGCGCGTGGCGCCGGTCGAGCATCACGATATCGGCGTCGGAGGTCGAGACGAGCGCGTCGGCGAACGCCATGCCGGAAGCGCCGCAGCCGACGACCAGGTAGTCCGTTTCGAGGATTCGTATCGCCATCGTGACTCCTCCGTTGTTTAGTATTATTCGGCGATGCCGTACGACATCCTAATCAAAAACGGCACGCTGATCGACGGCACCGGCGCCCCGGCGCGGCGGGCCGACGTCGCGATCGCGGGCGGAAAGATCGTCGAGGTGGGGGAAAGAGTCTCCGCCCAGGCGAAACGAACCCTGAGCGCGGACGGGCTCGCAGTGGCCCCGGGGTTCATCGACCCGCACACGCACTACGACGCGCAGATCTGCTGGGACGGGGCGACGACGCCCTCGTCCTGGCACGGCGTGACCTCGGTGGTGATGGGCAACTGCGGCGTCGGCATCGCGCCCTGCCGCCCCGAGGCGCGCGAGATCGCGATGCGCGACCTGGTGAACGTCGAGGCGATCCCGTTCGAGGTGCTGAAGGCGGGCATCACCTGGGACTGGGAGAGCTTCCCGCAGTACCTGGACGCGGCGGCGAAGCGCAAGCCCGCGCTGAACCTCGCCTTCCTCGCGCCGCTCACGCCCTTCCGGCACTACGTGATGGGCGAAGCGTCGATGGAGCGCGCCGCCACTGAGGAGGAGACGGCGAAGATCGCTGGCCTGCTCGGCGAAGCGCTGGACGCCGGCGCCTTCGGCTTCTCGAGCACGCTGCTCAACCAGCACATGGGCTACGGCGGCCGGCCGCTCGCCTGCCGCAACGCGAGCCGCGCGGAGCTGAAGGCCTACTGCAACGCGCTGCGCAGGCGCGGCAAGGGCGCGATCGAGTTCGCGATGACGCGCCAGATCGCGGTGCTCGAGAATCCGGAGCTGGAGCTGCTCGATTTCATGCTCGACGAGAGCCGCCGGCCGGTGACTTTCATCGCGATGTTCGACCGCGACGACCTGCCGGAGGCGGTGCGCGAGACGCTGAAGAAGGCCGCGCCGATGATCGCCAAGGGCGCGCGGCCGCAGACTTCGCCCCTGCCGCTCACGCGCGAGGTGAACATGCGCAGCCCGTTCTCCTTCGCCGCGTTCCCGTCGTGGAAGCGCGTGTTCGAGGACAAGTCCAAGGCCGCGCAGGCGGCGGTGTACCGCGATCCCGCGTTCCGCGCGCAGTTCCGCAAGGAGCTCGAGCGCCCGCTGTCGTTCGGCAACTGGGAGAGGATTACCGTCCACGAAGTGAAGAATCCTTCCTTGAAACACATGGAAGGCAGGACCGTCGCCCAGCTGGCGGCCGAGCGCGGAGTGGACGGCGTCGATGCGTTGCTCGATCTGACCCTCGAGGACGATCTCGAGAACGAATTCACCATGCAGTCGTTCAACACGCGCGCCGACCGCATGGCGGAGATCCTGAACGACCCGACGGTGCTGATCGGCCTCGGAGACGGCGGCGCGCACCTCGACATGCTGTGCGACGCGGGCTACCCGAGCTACGTGCTCGGCACCTGGGTGCG
>DASPRB010000238.1:0-3741 GCA_035624675.1 Burkholderiales bacterium | reverse complement strand
CTGCGATTTGCTGCGGGGAAACGAGGGGAGCGCCCATGATCGTTGATCCGGGTTAATGCAATATACTGCTTGACCTGAATTTTATGGTGCAATATAGTGACTGTCAATGTCGCTGAAGATCAACATCCTGGTCGGCACGATAACGGGGACGGCACAGCTCGTCGCGCAGGAGCTCGAGCTCGCCTGGGACGACGGCGAGACCAAGGTCGAAACGCTGCTGATGGATTCGCTCGACAGCTCGGTATTCGCGCGCCAAGGCGTGTTCCTCGTTTGCACCTCGACCTACGGCCAGGGCGACGTGCCCGACAACGCCAAGGCGCTGTACGAGGACCTGAAGGCGAAGCGCCCCGACCTGTCGCAGGTTCGCTACGGCGTGTTCGGCCTGGGGGACCGCACCTACGCCGAGACATTCAACTTCGGCGGCCAGCGCTTCGACGAGCTGCTCGCCGAGCTCGGCGCGCGCCGCATCGGCGAGCGCGTCAAGCACGACGCGTCTTCCGGCGTGCTGCCGGAGGAAACAGCGACCGAGTGGGGCGAGGAGTGGCTTAAACTTGCGCGCCAGGCTGCCGAGCAGGCGGCCTGAAGACGGAATCCCGGGAGGGGGCGCATATGGGGCTTTCGAAGGCTGACCATTCAGTTTCGCCACCGCGCGTCGACATTCCGCGCGATTACAACGCCGCCGAGGACCTGATCGGGCGCAACCTTGCCGCCGGCCGCGGACAGAAGACCGCCTACATCGACGAGGCGGGCTCCTACAGTTACGCGGAGCTCGCGCGGCGCGTGAACCGCCTGGCCTCGGCGCTCGGCTCGCTCGGCCTGGACATGGAGCAGCGCGTGCTCGTCGCGATGCACGACACGATCGACTGGCCGACCGCGTTTCTCGGCGCGATCCGCGCCGGCGTGGTGCCGGTGGCGGTGAACACGCTGCTCACCACGCGGGACTACGAGTTCATGCTGAACGACAGCCGTTCCAGGGTGCTGTTCGTTTCCGAGGCGCTGCTGCCGCAGTTCGCGCCGCTCATCGGCAAGCTCAAGTTCCTCAAGCACGTCGTCGTCTCGGGCAAGGACGCCAAGGGCCATCTCGCATTCGCGGACCTGATGGCGCGCGGCAAGGACGAGTTTCCGGCCGCGCCGACCACGAGCGACGACGCCTGCTTCTGGCTGTACTCCTCAGGCTCGACCGGGATGCCGAAGGGCACCGTGCACGTCCACTCGAGCATGATCGTGACCGCCGAGCTGTACGCGCGGCCGGTGCTCGGCATCCGTGAGTCCGACCTGGTATTCTCGGCGGCGAAGCTCTTTTTCGCCTACGGGCTGGGCAACGCGCTCTCGTTCCCGCTCTCGGTCGGCGCGACCACGCTGCTGATGGCCGAGCGCCCGACCCCGGCGGCGGTGTTCAAGCGCCTGGTGGACAAGAAGCCGACCATCTTCTACGGCGTGCCGACGCTGTATGCGGCGATGCTCGCCGACCCGGCGTTCCCGAAGAAGGGCGAGCACGCGCTGCGCGCCTGCACCTCGGCGGGCGAGGCGCTGCCGCCGCGCATCGCGCAGACCTTCAAGGAGAAGACCGGCGTCGACATCCTGGACGGCATCGGCTCGACCGAGATGCTGCACATCTTCCTGTCCAACCGGCCGGACGACGTGCGCTACGGCACCACCGGCAGGCCGGTTCCGGGCTACGAGCTCAGGCTGGTGGACGAGGCGGGCAACACGGTGAAGCCGGGCGAGCTCGGCGAGCTGCAGATCCGCGGCGCGACCAGCGCTTCGCAGTACTGGAACAACCGCGCGAAGAGCCGCGCCACGTTCGTCGGCGACTGGACCAAGAGCGGCGACAAGTACAGCCAGGACGCGGACGGCTACTACGTCTACGGCGGGCGCTCGGACGACATGCTCAAGGTCTCCGGCATCTACGTATCGCCGGCGGAGGTCGAGGCCGCGCTCGTGTCGCACGACGCGGTGCTCGAGGCCGCGGTGGTGGGCGCCGAGGACGAAAGCAAATTGATCAAGCCGAAGGCCTACGTGGTGCTCAAGCAGGGACAGGCCCCGAGCGACAAGCTCGCGCAGGCGCTGCAGCAGCACGTCAAGGACAAGCTCGCGCCCTACAAATACCCGCGCTGGATCGAGTTCATCGGCGAGCTGCCGAAGACCGCGACCGGGAAGATCCAGCGCTTCAAGCTGCGCGGCTGAGGCCGCGCCGGGGCGTCACAGCGACTGCAGGTACGCGGCGAGCGCCTTGACGTCCGCGTCCGACAGCCCCTCGACCGAGCTGTGCATGATGCCGACGTTGCGCAGGTGCAGCCGGATGAGCGAGAGCTGGCGCACCACGTAATCGGCGCGCTGGCCAGCGAGGCGCGGGAACATGTCGCGCCCCTCGGCCTTCGGCCCGTGGCAACTCGCGCAGTCCGTTACGTCGCTGCCCGGCAGGCCATGCTCGTAGAGCGCCTTGCCGCGCGCCACGAGCGCCGGGTCGCCGGGCGTGCCGGGATGCGGCGGCTGCGCCGCGTAGTACGCCGCGAGCGCTTCGACGAGCGGCTCGTCCAGCTTGCCGGCCTGCGACCACATCTTGTCGTGCGCCTGCGGGTCGTCGCGGAATCCGAACCGGTAGGCGCGCATCTGCCAGACGAGGTAGGGCTTGTGCTGCCCGGCGAGCGTCGGCACGAGCGGCTGGCCCGCTTCGCCCGCCGGCCGATGGCAGGCGGAGCACACGTCCTGCGCGAGCTTGGCAGCCCGCTGCGCCGGGGACTCGCCGTCCGCCGCCCAGGCCGTCGCCGCGCCCGCGAACAACGCCGCGATGACCGCTGCGCGCATGTAGCTCATCTTCCGCCTCCGTGAGTCCACGACGGAACGATACGGCGCGCGCGGCTCGCCGGGTTGACGCACATCAAGCCGCGCGCGTCAGCTCGCCGCTCTGGTAGTCGCGGATCGCCTGCTCGATCTCTTCGCGCGTGTTCATGACGAAGGGGCCGTACTGCACCACCGGCTCGCCGAGCGGCCGCCCGGCGAGCAGCAGGAAGCGCGCGCCCTGCCGGCCGGCAACAGCTTCGACCCGTTCGCCCGCGCCGAGCACGCCGGCGCTGTGCGTCCCGAGCTCGCGTTCGCCGATTACGAGCGAGCCTTCGAAGGGATACACGAAGGCGCTGTGCTTCTCCGGCAGCGGATGAGAGAAGGCGACCCCAGGAGGCAGTGAAACGTCGAAATACAGCGGTTCGGTCGACAGTCCGCGCACCGGACCGGGAGTCTTATCGTCGAAGCTGCCGGCGATGATCTTCGCTTTTCCGCCGCCCGCAAGCTCAACGACCGGAATCTCCTCGGGCTGGATATCGCGGTAGCCGGCAGGCTTCATCTTATCGCGCGCCGGCAGGTTGATCCACAGCTGGAAGCCGCGCATGTGGCCGCGCTCCTGCTGCGGCATCTCCGAGTGCACGATGCCGCGGCCGGCGGTCATCCACTGCACGCCGCCGCTCCTCAGGTCGCCGCGGTTGCCGAGATGGTCCTCGTGCAGCATGTGGCCGTCGATGAGATAGGTGACCGTCTCGAAGCCGCGGTGCGGGTGCGCCGGAAAGCCCGCGACGTAATCGTCCGGGTTCTCCGAGGAGAACTCGTCGAGCATCAGGAACGGGTCGACGCGCAGGCTCTGCCTGGCGCCCAGGCTGCGTCGCAGCTTCACGCCGGCGCCGTCCGAGGCCGGGATCGATTCGATGACCTGCTTCAGGGTTCTGGCAGTCATGAGCGCTTCTCCTT
>DASPRB010000216.1:0-3630 GCA_035624675.1 Burkholderiales bacterium | reverse complement strand
ACGTTAGGCCGCATGGGCTATTTCGAGCACTTAAGCTTTGGGGAGGCGGTCTCCCTCGTTCAGACCGTGGGAATCCTATGTGACCTTCTGTTCCTCACACTTCCGTTGGCAGCAGCAATGGCCATTCGGCGTGGGAAGAAGAATCGCCCTGGAACTCTCCTGTTCTTCCCCAGGTTTGTGTTTTGGGGCTGGTTCGTCCTATTGGCCGCTGCCATCGTGTATTTCTTCACCGGGGCTTGGTACGGAGAGAACGGTCCACCACCGCAAGAAGCTGCGGCGGAGGCTGTCGTTTCATTCGTGTGCATTTCGCTGGTCGTGGCCGCGATTTATGCTGGCCTCTACATATCCACTGGCCCAAGAGACGTTCATCGACACGATGCAGCCTAACCATGCGCTCCACCGGACGCGCCGCAAGCGGCGCGTCCTTTCAACCACACCACCGGCGCGCCGGCAAGCTCCACGTTAGACGTCATAAGAGGCGGCGTGGAAGCGATTCTTCGATCGACGATTACCTGTCCCGCATGTGGGATTGCATCAGAGGAGGAAATGCCAACTGATGCATGTGTTTTCTTCTATGAGTGCAAGGGCTGTCGGAAACTGCCGAGGCCCTTGGTAGGCGACTGCTGCGCGTTCTGTTCGTACGGGAGCGTGAAGTGCCCGCCCGTTCAACTGCAAAAGGATTGTTGCTCGTAGCGCAGCGCGAGATGACGTCTAACGGCGCAGCCCACGCGGACGCGCCGCCATCCGCCCACGCCGCCGGGAGCGTGCCAGTGGCTGCGGACGTTAGGCCGCATGAAAGGGCAAGGAGGGTGACCGGGTGAACAGGCGCAGAAAGCTCCTCATAGCACTCGCGATCAGCGCAGTCGGCGCCCCGCTGCTCGCGCAGCAGCCGCCGGCGAGGGTGGTGCGGATAGGCTACGTGGACACCAGCTCGGCGGACATTGCGAGCGTCCGGCTGGATCGACTCCGAGCGGGCCTGCGCGACCTCGGCTACGTCGAGGGCAAGAACATTGTCATTGAGGCTAGATGGGCTGAGACCAGGTATGAGCGCCTTCCAGCTCTTGTAGCGGAGTTGCTGGCGCAGCGCTTGGACGTCATGGTGGCCGCGGGGCCCGCCGCTATACAGGCAGTGCGGCGAGCGACGACCAGCTTGCCGGTCGTCATGGCAGCGAGCGGCGATCCACTGGTCTTCGGGTTTGTCCAGACACTGTCACGGCCGGGAGGAAACATCACCGGACTGTCGACTGCAAACGTCGACGTCAGCTACAAGTACGTCGAGATACTGCGCGAAGCGGTTCCCAGTCTATCGGCGGTAGCCGTGCTGATGAACCCGGGCCACCCGGGCCATCCTGACTACCTGAGGAGCATCCGGACGGCCGCTCGGGAGACCGTGAGTGTCCTGCCAATTCAAGCAGCGACCGCCGGCGAGATCGACGCCGCGTTCAGCGTGATCGAACGGAATCGCGCCGGGGCCCTCATCGTACTCGGCGACGGGCTGTTCTTCGCGCGGTCGAGTCAGATCGCGGAACTTGCGGCCCAGCAACATTTGCCCACCTTGTTTTCGAGCCGGGAACCCGTGCAGGCAGGCGGACTGATGAGCTATGGACCGAACCTCGCGGAACAGTTTTATCGAGCGGCTACCTACGTGGACAAGATCCTCAAAGGTGCGAACCCTGGGGACTTGCCTGTCGAGCAACCCACGACGTTCGAGCTGGTCATCAACCTCAAGACCGCCAAGGCGATCGGGTTGACGATTCGGAAAGAGCTGCTGCTGCGAGCCGATGTCCTAATCGAGTAAGACGCAGTGGGAAACTTCAGAGGAGGCGTAAATGGCGATTGAACTGTATTCCTGGCCGCGCAGCTCCGGCACGCGCGTTTCGTGGGCGCTCGAGGAGCTCGGCGTGCCCTACAAGTACGTGGAGCTCGACCCGAAGAAGCAGGAGCACCTCGCACCGAAGTATCTGGCCATCAACCCGCACGGCAAGGTGCCGGCGCTGGTTGACGACGGCCAGCGCTTCTTCGAATCGGCAGCCATCCTGGTGCACCTGGGCGACAAGCACGGCGTCGCGAAGAAGCTATGGCCCGCTGCCGGCAGCCAGGCGCATGCCGACGCGCTGTGCTGGACCGTGTGGGCGAGTTGCGAGCTCCTCGCCTACATGATGCAGTACCTGTATCACGGCATGGACACACCGGTCTCGTACCGGCCGCAGGACCGCAGCAAGGCGGCTGCCGAGTACTGCCTGTCGCAGCTCGGGCGGCAGCTGCGGGCGCTCGAGGCCCAACTGCAGGGGCGCGATTACCTGTTCGGCGGGTTCTCGCTCGCCGACGTCGCCGCAGGAAGCGTGCTCGCTTTCGGCGCCAGTCTCGGACTCGGCCTCGAGCAATACCCGCGCGCGGCCGGCTGGTGCCGCCGCTGCGCTGAGCGGCCGGCGTTCAAGCGCTCGCGCTAGCTCGAGGCGCGCGCAACGGGGCGCAGCACGCCGCCGCGCAGCTCGAGGATGCGCTCGGCGCGCTCGGCGATCGCCTGGTCGTGGGTGACGATGACGAACGCGGTGGCGTGCGTCTGGGACAGGCGCACCATCGCCTCGAACACCTCGTCCGCGGTCTGCGAGTCGAGGTTGCCGGTCGGCTCGTCGGCGAGCACGCAGGCGGGCTCGGTGACGAGCGCGCGCGCGAAGGCGCAGCGCTGGCGCTCGCCGCCCGAGAGCTCGCCCGGCCGGTGCGCGAGGCGCGCGCCCAGGCCGACTTCCTCGAGCACCTTGGCGGCGCGCCCGTGCGCCTCCGCGGTCGGCATGCGGCGGATGACGAGCGGCATGGCGACGTTCTCGACCGCCGAGAACTCGGGTAGCAGGTGGTGGAACTGGTAGACGAAGCCGAGCGTCGCGTTGCGCACCCGGCCGCGCTCGGCTTCGCCCATGGCGCTGAACGCACGCCCTTGTACGGTCACGCTTCCCGCGCTCGGCAGGTCGAGCCCGCCGAGCAGGTGCAGCAGCGTCGACTTGCCCGAGCCCGAGCGTCCGACTATGACGATGCGCTCGGCCGGCCGCACTTCGAGGTCGACGCCTTCCAGCACGCTGACCGGCGAAGGCCCCAGGTAGGTCTTCTTCAGGCCCGCGCAGGCGAGCACCGGCTCACTCATAGCGCAGCGCCTCGGCGGGATTGACGCGCGAGGCGCGCCAGCTCGGATACAGCGTCGCGATGAACGACAGCACCAGCGACACGATCGCGATGGTGATCACGTCGCTCGAGTGCACCTGCGAGGGCAGCTCGGGGATCAGGTACACGTCCTTGGAGAGGAACTGCACCCGGAAGGTGCGCTCGATCCACGGCACGACCGTCTCGACGTTCAGCGCCGAGATCACCCCGGTCACCACGCCGATCAGCGTGCCGATCAGGCCGATGATCGCGCCCTGCACCATGAACACCTGCATGATCGAGCGCGGCGAGGCGCCGAGCGTGCGCAGGATCGCGATGTCGGCCTGCTTGTCCGTGACCAGCATCACCAGCGCCGAGACGACGTTGAACGCGGCGACCGCGACGATCAGCGTGAGGATCAGGAACATCACCCGCTTCTCGATCTCGACCGCGCGGAAGAAGTTGGCGTGGCTGCTGGTCCAGTCGCTCGCGTAC
>DASPRB010000204.1:0-8453 GCA_035624675.1 Burkholderiales bacterium | reverse complement strand
CCGCCGAGCGTGCCCATGTTCCTGAGATGCGGCGTGGCGATCTGCGCGGCCGCCTGCCACAGCGCGCGATAGCGCTCCCGAATCTCAACCGATTCGACAATCTGGGTGAGCGTCAGACAGGCCCCGAGCGTGCCGTTCAATTTGCGCAGTTCCTCGATCTTGCGAAGCGACACCAGCGTCGCCGGCGTCTGGTGGCGGCGCTTCATGTTCGGCACGAGGTCCGTGCCGCCTGCGATCAGCATCGCCTGCGGTCCCTCGGCGGCGAGGATCTTCGCCGCTTCGCCGATCGTGCGCGGGGCGCGAAAATCAAACCACGGCAGACGCATCATGCGGCTTTCTCCTCGCGTTTGACTTCGTTGCCGTCGCCGCCTTCCCACGGCGGTAGCACAAATGTGGGCGCCGGGTAAGGCACCGCGGGGAAGCTTTCCGGCCCGACGCGCGGCGCCTCGCCCTTCGCCTTCTTCTCGAGCGCGCGCAGGATCTTGTCCGGGGTGACCGGCACCTCGTCGATCCTCACGCCGACCGCGTCGTACACCGCGTTGGCGAGCGCGGGCATCACCGGCAGCAGGGGGCCCTGCCCGACTTCCTTCGCGCCGTACGGGCAGTTCGGGTCGGGATCCTCGATGAGCGCCACCTCGACCTCGGGCATGTCCAGGGACGTGAGGCTCTTGTAGTCGAGCATCGACGGCGTGCGGTGCACGAGCGCGCTCGACAGCTTGGGCGGCAGGCGCCTGAACGCCTGCTCCTCCATCAGCGCTTCGCCCAGGCCCATGTACACGCCGCCGATCACCTGGCCGCGGGCGAGCACCGGGTTGAGCGCGCGGCCGATGTCGTGCGCGATCCAGATCTTCGGTACGTGCACCCAGCCGGTGTGCGGATCGACCTCGGTCTCGACCACGCAGGCAGAGAAGCTGTAGGCGGGCGACGGCCCGACGCCGGCGCCCTTGTACTTGCCCGGCGGCTTGGGCGGCGCGTAGGAGCCGACCGCTGCGAGCGTGCCGAACTTCTGCTCGGCGAGCGCGACCGCCTCGACGAAGCTCATCGTCTTGCCAGGGTCCTCCGCGGCGTACACGCGTCCCTGCGAGAACTGGACGCGCTCGGGCAGCGTGTCGAGCTGCTCGGCCGCCGCGGCGGCGAGCGGCTCGCGCACGCGCCCCGCGGCCTGCAGCGCCGCGTTGCCCATCATGATCGTGACGCGGCTCGAGTACGAGCCGAGGTCGATCGGAGTGATGCCGGTGTCGCCCGTCACGCAGCGCACGAACGACGGATCGATGCCGAGCGCTTCGGAGACGAGCGAGGCGAGCACGTCGTCCGAGCCCTGGCCGAGCTCGGTCGCGCCGCAGTACACGGTCACCTGGCCGCTGCGATCGAGCAGCAGCTGCACGGCCGAGTGCGGCAGCTTGTTCCAGTAGATCGACACGCCCGCGCCGCACATGTAGGTCGAGCAGGCGAGCCCCAGGCCGCGGCCGTGCCCGAGCTTGCCGCGCCGCTCCTTCCAGCCGGACATCTCGACCACCTTGCGGATGCAGTCGGCGAGCCCGGTCGAGCCGACGCGCAGCCAGCTCGCGGTGAGCGAGTCGGGCTTGGTGACCATCTGCAGGCGCATCTCGGCGGGATCGAGCTTCAGTCGCTCTGCGATCTTGTCGAGCTGCACTTCCTGGCCGAAGCGCGGCTGCGGCGTGCCGTGGCCGCGCTTCGGGCCGCAGGCCGGCTTGTTGGTGAAGGTGCGGCAGGCCTCGAACTTGAAGCGCGGCAGGTGGTAGGTCACGGGTGTCAGCACGCCGGTGTAGAAGGTGCTCGCCGGGCCGTGCGAGCCGTAGGCGCCGCCGTCGAGCAGGGTCTGCAGGTGGATCGCGGTGAGCTTGCCGTCCTTCGTTACGCCGGTGCGGAACTTCATCAGCACCGGATGCCGCCCGCGGTGCTGGTAGAACACTTCCTCGCGCGTCAGGCAGATCTTGACCGGACGGCCGAGCACGAGCGCGGCCTTGGCGACCACGAACTCGTGATTGCCCGGATCGCACTTGCCGCCGAAGCCGCCGCCGTTCGGCGTGGCGATGACGCGGATGTGCGCCGCCGGCATCTGCAGCACGCGCGCGAGCTGCCGGTGCAGGTAGTGCGGGTTCTGCGTGCTGGTCTGGATCAGCAGCTTGCCGTCGCCCTCGAGCGAGGCGAGCGAAGCCTGCTGCTCCATCGGCAAGTGCGTGTTGCCTTCGTAGAAGAACAGGTCCTCGAACACGTGGTCCGACTTCGCCAGCGCTTCCTCGACGTCGCCGAACTCGTAGGACTGGTTGCGGTGGATGTTGCCGCGCTCGCCGTAGTCGTGAATGCGCGGCTCGGGATTGGCGAGCGCCTCCTCGGGCCCGGCGATGGTCGGCAGCGGGCGATACTTGACCTCGATGAGCTCGACCGCTGCCGCGGCCGTCTGCTCGTCCACCGCCACCACGGCGGCCACCGGGTCGCCGACATGGCGCACGCGCCCGCGCGCGAGCGCGTGCTCGTCCTGCGACACCGGCATGATGCCGTAGGGAACCGGGAACTGCTCGCCGGTGAGCACGAGGTGCACGCCCGGGTGCTGGGCGGCGCGCGCGGCGTCGATCGACTCGATCTCGGCGTGCGGATGCGGTGAGCGCAGCAGCTTGCAATGCAGCATGCGCGGCAGGCTCAGGTCGTCGGCGAAGCGCAGCTGCCCGGTCGCCTTGGCGCGCCCGTCGACCCGCCGGCGCGGCTTGCCGATGGTGTCGAAGCGCTTCTTGGAGAGCGGCCTCTCGGGCGCGTTCACGGCTTCGGCTCCCGCATGCGGCGCGCCGCTTCCTCGATCGACTCCCAGATCTGCTGGTAGCCGGTGCAGCGGCAGAGATTTCCCGCGATCGCCTCCTTGATGCGCTCGCGGCTCGGCGCAGGCTCCTTGTCGAGCAGCGCCTTCGCGGTCATCAGCATGCCCGAAGTGCAGTAGCCGCACTGCGAGCCGCCGACGTCGGCGAAGGCCGCCTGCAGCGGATGCAGCTCGCCGCCGTGCGCGAGGCCCTCGACCGTCTGGATGTCGCGTCCCTCGCAATCGACCGCGAGCTCGAGACAGGACAGCAGCGGCTCGCCGTCGACCAGCACTGCGCAGGCGCCGCACTCGCCGAGCTCGCAGCCGTGCTTGGTGCCGGTGAGATTGAGGTCCTCGCGCAGCACTTCGAGCAGCGTCTTGTAGGGCGCGAACGACACCGGCAGCTCCTCGCCGTTTACGCGCAGCTTCAGGTGGACACGGTCCGGAACGGCATTCATTTCGACAGTCCTTTCACGAGGTAGTCCGAGAGCGCGTTGGCGACCTCGGCCGAAGTCTGCGGCCCGTCGGGGCGGAACCAGCGCGCGGTCCAGTTGACCGCGCCGAGCATCGCGCGCGTCACAAGGGGCGCGTCGACGCGCGCGAACTCGCCGGCGCGCATGCCGTCCGCCACCAGCGCGCGCACCGCATGCTCGTAGCGGTCGCGCTTCTCGATCACCGGCGCGCGCAACTCTTCCGGAAGCGCCTCGACCTCGAGATGCGCGGTCGCGCCCTCGAGCTCGTCGAGCATCGCATGCACGTGCGCGCGCAGCACCGCGCGCAGCCGCTCGGCGCAGCTTGCGGGTATCGCGCGCGCGGCCTCGACCGCGGCGAGCATGTGCTCGAGCGTGCGCTCCTGGCAGTAGAGCAGGATCTCGTCCTTGCCCTTGAAGTAGTAATACAGATTGCCGATCGACAGATCGGCTTCCTCGGCGATCTCGCGCATGCCTGCGGCGCCCAAGCCCATGCGGCGGAATACGCGCGCCGCGGCACGCAGGATCTCCGAGCGGCGCGCTTCGCCGCGGCGCTGCAAACGGCCGACGGACGGATTAGAACTGAGATTCGAAACTTGAACCATTGTTCGAATCTTAGGCCGAGCGATGCGGCCAGGCAACCAGAATCTTATTTCAAATCAAAGATTCGGGAAGAATCAAAGGACAAGCTCCCAGTACTCCCCGATGAGGCGGCGGCCAAATTCGGCGTGACGCTCGGTCTTGACCAGCCGGAAGCCGAGCCCATGGTAGATGCGGCGCGCGCTCGTCAGGTTGGCCTGCGTCCAGAGCACGAGCTTCGCGTAGCCGCGGCGCCGCGCCTCGGCGATGCAGGCCTCGACCAGCCGCTCGCCGATCCCCAGTCCCCTCGCCCCGGGCTCGACCAAGAGCATGCGCAGCTGCCCGACGCGCGCGGACTTCTTGACGAGGAACACCGAGCCCACCCGCCGCCCGCGGCGCTCCGCGATCCAGGTGCGCTCGCGCTTCGGATCGAAGCGCGCGATGAAGCGCGCCACGATGCCGGCGACCAGCCCCTCGAAGCGCTCGTCCCAGCCGAACTCGGCGGCGTACAGCTCGCCGTGGCGCTGCACCACCCAGCCGAAGTCCCCCGGGCGCGGCGCCCGCAGACGGAATGCGCGTGCAGCCACTCAGTGCAGGTGGGGCTTCTTGAGGAAGTCGTTGCGGTCGGCGGTGTGCACGGCGAAGCGCAGCGTGTCGCCGTTGCGGCGCACCGAGACCGGCACATCGACGCCCGCCGGCCCGAGCGCCCACACGCCGCGGAACAGCTCGGCGAGCCCCTTGGCGCGCCGGCCCGCCACCTCGAGCAGCACGTCGCCGACCTGCAGGCCCGCGCGCTCGGACGGACCGCGCGGCGCAAGGCCCGCGACCGCGAGCTGCCCCTCGACCTCGGTGGCGTACATCCCGAGCCAGGGGCGCGCCGGCCGGTTGACGCGCCCATACCTGAGCAGGTCGTCGAGAATCGGATCGAGCAGGTCGATCGGCACCATCATGTTGCCCTGCATCTGCTTGCCGCGCATCTCCTCCTGCACGAGCAGCGAGCCGATGCCGAGCAGCCGCCCGTCGGCGTCGATCAGCGCGGTGCCACCCCAGTTCGGATGCGCCGGGGCGGTGAAGAGCGCTTCATCGAGCACGTACTCCCAGTAGCCGGCGAACTCGCGCTTGGCGAACACGCGCGCCTTGAGCGCATGCGCCGCGCCGCCATGGCCGGCGACCACCACGTCGTCGCCCACCTCGCTGGAGGCGGAGCTGCCGCGCTCGAGCGCCGGCAGATCGAGGCGCCCGAGCGGCTGCACCAGCCCGAAGCCGCTCGCCTGGTCGTAGGCGAGCGGAAAGCCCGCCACCGCGTTGCCGTGGTTGGTCGTCAGCCACACCGCGTTCGCCTCGGTAATCAGGTAGCCGATGGTGAGCACCAGCCCGTCGCGGATCACGACGCCGTTGCCGGCGCGCTCGGTGCCGAGGATCTGCGCGGTGAACGCGTCCTCCGGGACCTCGGCGCGCAGCAGCACCACCGCGTCGAGCGCCGCCTCGAGGTCGAAGCGCGCCTCGCCCGCGTCCGGCCGCAGTTCCTCCGGGAACGCCCACTCTTCCGATTCGCCCATCGGGCTATGTTGCACGCAGCGCCGCATGGCGCGCAAGCGGTTGCGGCTAGAATCGGCGCGAGGACACGACGATGGACAAGCCGCGCCTGACATCGCTCGCAGAGGCCGACATGGATGAGGCGCAGCGCCGCGTCGCGAACGCGATCGAATCGGGGCCGCGCGGCGGGCTGCGCGGGCCCTTCGGCGCGCTGCTGCGCAGCCCGGAGCTCGCCGACCGGCTGCAGAAGCTCGGCGCCTACGTACGCTTCGAGAGCTCGCTGCCGCCACGGCTGAGCGAGCTGGCGATCCTGGTGACGGCGCGCTACTGGGGCGCGCAGTACGAGTGGTGGGCGCACCGGCGCCTGGCCGAGCAGGCCGGCCTCGCCCCGCGCATCGCCGAGGCGATCGCCGCGGGCCGCCGCCCGCGCGGGATGGGCGCAAACGAGGCCGCGGTGTACGACTTCTGCAAGGCGCTGCACGAGAAGAAGCGCGTGGGCGACGCCGCCTGGCGCGCCGCGCTCGAGCACTTCGGCGAGCGCGGCGTGATCGACCTGATCGGAACCTGCGGCTACTACACGGTAGTGTCGATGGTGCTCAACGCCACGCGCCACCCGCTGCCCGAGGGCGTCGCGCCGCCTTTGCGCGCACTCAGCCCGCGGCGGCGATCTCCTCGAGCAGCGGCAGGAGCTCGCCGACGAAAGCCCGCGGGTTCTCGCTCATCGGGAAGTGGCCGAGCTTCTTCATGATGCGCAGCTTCGCGCCGCGGATGTTCGCCGCGGTCTCCTGCGTGTCCTCGGGGCTGCAGGAGTAGTCGTACTCGCCGGTCAGGAAGTAGTAGGGCGCCACCCTCGTGTCGATGTCCTTCACGCGGCCGCGGAAGTCGCCGTCGACCTGGTAGAAGAACAGGTCCCCGCGGAACACGCCGGGCCCGCCCTGCATGTAGTGCCACAGCGTCTCCCAGCGCTCGGCCTCGGGGCTCTCGGGGCACATGAGTCCCATCACGGTGGCCGCGCTCGCCACCTGGCCGTTCACCTCCGGGTGCGTGAGCCAGGCCGGGTCGTAGTAGCGCGGCGTGTTGGCGGCCGACTGCAGCCCGATGATGGCGCGGAACTCGTGCGCATGCGCGAGCGCGAGGTTCAGGCAGATGCGCCCCCCGATCGAGCAGCCCATGACCACCGGCTTTTGCAGCCCGATCGCGCGCATGAAGGCGAGGACGAGGCCGGTGTAGGTCGCGCTCGTCAGGCGGTACTCCTCGTACTGCCAGCCCTCGGGCGGAGAGCTCTTGCCGTGCCAGGGCAGGTCGAAGGCGATGACGCGGTAGCGGTCGGTGACGCGCGCGTCGTTCAGCAGGCCGCGGAACTGGCGCGTGTCCGAGCCCGCGGTATGCAGGCACAGCAACGGGATCCCCTGCCCCGCTTCCTCGAAGTACACGCGCAGCGCGCGACCCTCGAATTCGAAGCGCACGTAGCGGCCGGTGACCGGCTCGAGCGCGGCGCTCACAACGCCGCTCCCGCCGCGCGCAGGTTCGCGAGCACGAGCTTCAGGCACAGCTGGTGCGCGTAGAACTTGCGCGTGTCGCCGGCGAGCGCGATCTCGCCGCGCCGGAAGAACGCGAAGATGTCCTGGTCGCGCGGCGCCGGCTGCGGCCGCGCAAAGCGCGCCCAGGCGTCCGCGCTACCGGTGAGCGCGAAGTCGCAGCGCGGCATCACGAACGGCCCGTGGCGCAGGTCTTCCAGCCGTCCCTCGCGCACGCGCAGCAGGTGTTCTTCGGTTCCCCACTTGAGCAGCACGTCGAAGCTCGATCCCGCGCCGTGGCGCGCGACCAGCCGGTCGGCGTTGACGCGCTCCGCAAAGCCCTTCCAGTCCATCGCCCGCCTCCCTTCGTTTGTTTCCCTCGCCGCCGCACTCACTGCCAGTCGGTCAGCGCGATGCCGAAGCCGTACGTGGTCTGCCGCCAGTTGTAGTCGATCAGCGTCTCGCCGTAGCCGGTGAAGATCTGCGCGTAGCCGCGCACGCGCCGCCACAGCGGGAAGCTCCACGAGCCCTGGAACGCGCCCTTTCCCGTGCGCCAGTTGTAGCGCCCGAGACCCGAGATCGTCTGACGGCCGAAATGGTAGCTCGCCACGATGTCGCCGTGGCCCATGTAGTCGGTGATGTCCGGGTTGTCGTCGCTCTCCGGGTGCTCCTTGACGCGCCACCACGGACGCACGAGAAGCTCCCAGCCGCCGCGCTCCAGGCCGATCTGCGTATAGAGCCGGTTCCAGCTGCGCGACAGGGGGTCGGACTGGCCGTTCGACTGGTGCACCAGCCCGAAGTTGAGCAGCCGCCAGCGCATGCCGAGCAGTTTGTAGTCCGGGTGGAACGCGAGCATCAGCTCGGGCTCGTAATTGGTCTCGCGGAATGGCCGCGACACGCGCGGGTTGTACACCTGCCACTCGCTCACCTGCGTGTAGCCCGTCCACAGCGATGCCCCGATCTGGTCCTGCAAATCGATCACCCTGAACTTGAAGCTCAGCTGGAACGCCGCCTCGGTGCTGCGCAGGTCGATCGGCTCCGCCGGCGCGGGATGCGTCGGGCTGAACGGCTCCGAGTTCATCCTGTCGCTGTGATGCGACACGAGAAGGTAGGTCGGCTTGTGCGGCAGGATGTCGAACAGCGTGTTCTCGACGCCGACCGCCCAGCGCTCGTCGATCGGCGAGCGCTCGGCGGTGGGCGGGACCGGCGCCGCCTCCGGCTGCATCGGCCGCGGAACGGCGGCGTCGAAACAAGCGAGCCGCTGGTCGGGCTCGACGATGTTGGCGCAGCGCTCAAGTTGCTCGGCGTCGTATGCGAACGCCTGGCCGGCGGACAGGGTGAGCGCAAGCGCGGCCGCCGGGCCGCCGAATCTGAGCAGACACATGGCGCGACCTCCCGTGGTCTTGACGCAAGTCAAGCTGCCGGATCTCCAGGGCACTAGCATTGTTCTTGCCGGCTCGCGGGGGAAATTCCTCGACGAACTCGGAGGCTAACATGCGACTAACAATACCTGTGTCGGGTTTGCTCATCGGTCTCGCG
>DASPRB010000203.1:0-4887 GCA_035624675.1 Burkholderiales bacterium | reverse complement strand
CTCCCCCTTGTCCTCGAACACGCGGCTCGCGCGGATGTCCGCGGCCGTGATGGTCATCAGCGCCTCGCGCGTCAGGCGCGCGCCGCGCTGCTCGAACAGGCGCTTCGCCTGGCGCAGGCGCGCGCGGTCGAGCGCGTTGCGAATCGAGCGCGCGTTGGCGAAATGCGGCTGCTTCTTCCTGAGCGCGATGTACTCGCGCAGCGCGGCTTCCGCGCCGGCATCCAGGCGGTACTTCGTTTTCTCGAGCATGATGCCTGCGATCGCGAACAGCTCCGCCTCGTCGTAATCCGGAAAATCGATGTGGTGCGCGATGCGCGAGGCCATGCCCGGGTTCGACTCGAAGAAGCGCTGCATGCGGTCCTTGTAGCCGGCGAGGATCACCACCAGGTCCTCGCGCTGATTCTCCATCACCTGCAGCAGGATCTCGATCGCCTCCTGGCCGTAATCGCGCTCGTTTTCCGGTCGGTACAGGTAGTACGCCTCGTCGATGAACAGCACGCCGCCCATCGCGCGCTTGAGCACTTCCTTGGTCTTGGGTGCGGTGTGGCCGATGTACTGGCCGACGAGATCGTCGCGCGTCACCGCGACCAGGTGGCCCTTCCTGGAGTAGCCGAGCGCGTGCAGGATCTCCGCCATGCGCATCGCGACGGTGGTCTTGCCGGTGCCGGGGTTGCCGGTGAAGCTCATGTGCAGGGAAGGCGCTCCCGCCTCCAGCCCCACCGAGCGGCGCAGCTTCTCCACCAGCAGCAGCGCCGCGATCTCGCGCACGCGCGTCTTCACCGGCGCGAGCCCGACGAGCTCGCGCTCGAGCGCCTGGAGCACCGCGTCGACGTTCGAGTCGCGGTACAGCGTCTCCAGATCGAGCGGCAGGCTCTCGGCCGGCGCGGACATCAGTAGCGCTCTCCCTCCGGGCGGTCCGCCGCGTAGGAGCGCAGCGCATAGCGCTGCAGCCTGCCGGCACCTTCCTCGCGCTCTAGGGCGAACCCGGGCTCGCTCGGGGGCCGGTTGACGATGAACGACAGCCGCAACGACTCCCAGCCGCGCGTGGCGTCGAAGGCGTTCACCTTCACGTAGTGCCGGGGGAAAGTCTTGCGGCAGTCGTCCACCTCGGCCATCACGCCGGCGGCGTCCCTGAGGTCGAACATCGGCATGCCGAACATATCCCAGTAGGCGTTGCGCGGGTGCGGGTCGTCGGTGTGCTCGACCGACACCGCCCAGCCCTGCGCCAGACAGTACTCGATCTGCGCGCGGATCTGCGCATCGGTAAGGTCCGGCAGGAAGGAAAAGGTTCCTTGCGTGAGTCTCATGGCGAATCTCCGGTTCAGGCGGCCGTTGCGGTCGGCACAAAGTCGGGCGTATCGGTCGAGGCGTAGTCGAAGGTCACGTCCTTCCAGGTGTCGAGCGCCTGCTTGAGCGGCGCGCAGTGGCGCGCCGCCTGCTCGAGGATCTGCGGTCCCTCGTTCCAGATGTCGCGGCCTTCGTTCCTCGCCAGCACCATCGCCTCGAGCGCGACGCGGTTCGCCGTGGCACCGGCGGCAATGCCCATGGGATGGCCGATCGTGCCGCCGCCGAACTGCAGCACCACGTCCTCGCCGAGGTAATGCAGCAGCTGGTGCATCTGGCCGGCGTGAATGCCGCCCGAGGCGACCGGCATCACCTTTCTCAGTCCGGCCCAATCCTGCTCGAAGAACAGGCCGCGCTGCAGGTCGACCGCGTTCTTCTCTTCGCGCAGCACGTTGTAGAAGCCCTGCACCGAATTGGGGTCCCCCTCGAGCTTGCCGACTACCGTACCGGCGTGGATGTGATCGACGCCCGCGAGCCGCATCCACTTCGAGATGACGCGGAACGACACGCCGTGGGTTTTCTGGCGCGTGTAGGTCGAGTGTCCGGCGCGGTGCAGGTGCAGGATCATGTCGTTCCTGCGCGACCACTTGGACATCGACTGGATGGCGGTGTAGCCGATCACCAGGTCGATCATGACGATGTTCGAGCCGAGCTCCTTGGCGAACTCGGCGCGCTCGTACATATCCTCCATGGTGGCGGCGGTGACGTTCAGGTAGTGCCCCTTCAGTTCTCCGCTCGCGGCTTGCGCGCGGTTGACCGCCTCCATGCAGAACAGGAACCGGTCGCGCCAGTGCATGAACGGCTGCGAATTGATGTTCTCGTCGTCCTTGGTGAAGTCGAGGCCGCCTTTGAGCGCCTCGTACACCACGCGCCCGTAGTTCTTCCCCGACAGCCCGAGCTTGGGCTTGACGGTCGCGCCGAGCAGCGGACGGCCGAACTTGTCCAGCCGCTCGCGCTCGACCACGATGCCGGTCGGCGGGCCGTCGAAGGTCTTCACGTAGGCCACCGGCAGGCGCATGTCCTCCAGGCGCAGCGCCTTGAGCGGCTTGAAGCCGAACACGTTGCCGATGATCGAGGCCGTGAGGTTCGCGATCGACCCCGGCTCGAACAGCGCCAGGTCGTACGCGATGTAGGCGAAGTACTGGCCCGGCGAGCCGGGCACCGGGTCGACCCGGTATGCCTTGGCGCGGTAGCGCTCGCAGGCGGTGAGCCGGTCGGTCCACACCACCGTCCAGGTCGCGGTCGACGATTCGCCGGCAACTGCGGCGGCGGCCTCCTCGGGATCGACGCCTTCCTGCGGCGTGATGCGGAACAGCGCGATCACGTCGGTATCGGCGGGCACGTAGCCCGCGTCCCAGTATCCCATCTGCGCATACTTCATCACCCCGGCGCGGTAGCGCTCGCTCGTTGCCGGGGCGGCTCGATCCATCTTGCCCATCGCCACGTCCTCCGTGTATCGGATGGCGGCAAGTTAGCGCGGCGTTGTGATAAGCACTACTTAAATGTTCTAATCAAACCCATAAGCCGATCGAAATCCCGTGCGCCACCTCACCCTGAAGCAGCTGCGCATCTTCGAGGCCGCCGCGCGCCATCTGCACTTCGGGCGCGCGGCGCGCGAAATGCATCTCACTCAGCCGGCGGTCTCGATCCAGCTCAAGCAGCTCGAGGCGCACGTCGGCCTGCCGCTGTTCGAGCAGATGGGACGCCGCATGCATCTGACACAGGCGGGCGCGGAGCTGCTGCGCCACGCGCGCGTGGTGCTGCAGCACTTGCGCGATGCCGAGGAGGCGCTGGGCGCCCTGAAGGGCGCCGGCGGGGGCGAGCTGCACCTCGCCGTGACCAGCACCGCGAAGTACTTCGCGCCGCAGCTGCTGGCGGAGTTCCGCCGCACCCATCCCGAAGTCAAGGTGCGCCTCACCGTAAGCAACCGCGAGGCCGTGGTGCGCCAGCTCGCCGAGAACAGCTGCGACCTGGCGGTCATGGGACGCGCGCCGGGGGGCCTCGATACCATCGCGGCTTCGTTCGCCAAGCACCCGCTTGCGATCATCGCCGCCCCCGAGCACCGGCTCGTGCGACGGCGCCGCCTGGCGCTCGCCGACCTCGCCGGCGAGACCTTCCTCATCCGCGAGCCCGGCTCGGGCACGCGCAACGCCATGGAGCGCGCGTTCGCGGCGCACGGCTTCCGGCCCGCCGAGACGATCGAGATGAGCTCGAACGAAACCATCAAGCAGGCGGTGATGGCCGGCATGGGCGTAAGCTTCCTGTCGCTGCACACGGTGGGCCTGGAGCTCGCAGCGCGGCGTCTCGCGGTGCTGCGCGTCGAGGACACGCCGGTGATGCGCGAGTGGTTCGTGATCCATCGCGAACGGAAGCGCCTCTCCCCGGCCGCCGCGGCGTTCAAGGAGTTCCTCGCGCGGCGCGGGGCCACCCTCGTCGAACGCGTGGTCGGCAGCCGCCAGCGCCTGCCGCTAGACTAGGCGCGTGATCGAGCTACCGTTCAGCAGTCCGCAGGGCTACGTGCACGCGACCGAGGCGGGCACCGCCGCCGAGGGACACTGGTTCGTCTTCGTCAAGGACCGGCTGCTGGTGGAGGTGGGCCCGCCGAGCGATCGACCCACGGGCGATGCGCGCGTGCCGGTGCGGCCGAGCTGGGCGCGCGTGCCCTACGGCGCGGCGCCGGGGCCCCTCACCGAGGCGCCGCTGCGCACGCTGTACCTCGGCCAGCTCGGCGGGCGGCACCTGTTCGCGGCCGAAGCGCGCGAAGGCAGCGCCGCGCCCTCGGGCATGGGCTGGGAGGGATTGCGGGCGCTGTTCTCGGTGCTGGAGGACGCGCACTTCGCGCTCGCCGGCCGCGCGCTGCAGCTGATCGACTGGGACCGCACGCACCAGTTCTGCGGGCGCTGCGGCGCACGCACCGAGCCGCGCGCTGGCGAGCGCGTCAGGGTGTGCCCGGCCTGCGGGCTGTCGGCTTATCCGCGCCTCGCGCCGGCGGTCATGGCGCTCGTGCGGCGCGGCCGCGAGCTGTTGCTCGGGCGCAGCCCGCACTTTCCGCCCGGCATGTACAGCGCGCTCGCGGGCTTCGTCGAACCCGGCGAGTCGCTCGAGCAGTGCCTGCGCCGCGAGGTCGCCGAGGAGGTCGGCGTCGAGGTGACCAACATCGCGTACTTCGCGAGCCAGCCGTGGCCGTTTCCGAACTCGCTGATGATCGCGTTCACCTGCGACTGGGTCGCCGGAGAACTGCGTCCGCAGCCCGGCGAAATCGAGGCCGCGCAGTGGTTCGATGTATTCCAATTGCCGAGACTTCCAAGTAAGATCTCGATCGCTCGCCGCCTGATCGACGCGCTTGTCGCGAAGATGCGGGGCGAATTTGAAACGGGCGCCTAGCTTCGCGCAGTCCGGCACGTGACGGCTGGCGGGGCGGCCCAAGAGGGGCTCTGCACGAATTGAGCGCATCGCACGCTTTTCGTATCTACGCCGCAAGGCGTGACGGAAGGGCGCAACTCGGCAACAGCGCTGGGTTGCGCCTTCGCATTTCTCGGGGAG
>DASPRB010000202.1:0-9834 GCA_035624675.1 Burkholderiales bacterium | reverse complement strand
CAAGATGAACCGCATCAGCCGCCAGATCCTGCAGGAGACCGGCCAGGAGCCCGATCCGGCGACGCTCGCCGCGCGCATGGAGATGCCGGAGGAGAAGATTCGCAAGATCCTCAAGATCTCCAAGGAGCCGATCTCCATGGAGACGCCGATCGGCGACGACGACGACTCGCATCTCGGCGATTTCATCGAGGACCAGTCGACCATGGCGCCTTCCGACGCGGCGACCTACGCGTCGCTGCGCGACGTGACCAAGGAGGTGCTCGACACGCTCACGCCGCGTGAAGCGAAGGTGCTGCGCATGCGCTTCGGCGTCGAGATGTCGACCGACCACACGCTGGAGGAGGTCGGCAAGCAGTTCGACGTGACGCGCGAGCGGATAAGGCAGATCGAAGCGAAGGCGCTGCGCAAGCTGCGCCATCCGTCGCGCTCGGAGCGGCTGAAGAGCTTTCTCGACCAGGAATCCTGATCGGGCAAGGTTGAAACGAAGGGCCGCGCAAGCGGCCCTTCTTTTTTGGGGAGGAAATTCGTGAGCAAGCTGGTCGACTACTACTTTTCGCCGTCGTCGCCGTGGACCTACCTCGGCCATCAGCGTTTCACCGACATCGCCCGCCAGCGCGGGGCGCGGATTGCGGTGAAGCCGGCGGACCTTGGCGTGATCTTCCCGCAGTCGGGCGGACTGCCGGTCGGCAAGCGAGCGCCGCAGCGCCAGGCATACCGTCTCGTAGAGCTCCAGCGCTGGAAGGCGCACCTCGGTATGCCGCTCAACGTTCAGCCGAAGTTCTTTCCCGTGGACGGGAATCTGGCCGCGCTGGCAATCGTCGCCGCCGCGCCGTCGGGCGCCGAAGCCCAGATGCGGCTAGCGGGCGCGATTCTGCGCGCAGTGTGGGCCGACGAGCTGAACATCGCCGACCCGGCGACGCTGCGCGCGGCGGCCGCCCAGGCCGGCCTCGACGGCGACCGGCTGCTCTCTGACGCGCCCAGCGCGAAGGCCCGGTACGATGCCTTCACCCAGGAGGCGCTTGCGCGCGGCGTGTTCGGCGCGCCGACCTACGTCTATAGGGACGAGCTGTTCTGGGGCCAGGACCGCCTCGACTTTCTCGAGCGCGCGCTCGCCATGTAAGCTGCGCTCCGGGGGCCGGTAGCTCAGTCGGTCAGAGCAGGGGACTCATAATCCCTTGGTCCTTGGTTCGAATCCAAGCCGGCCCACTCTACTCCCGCCCGGACTCTCGCGCTTGACCGGGCGCGCCTCGCGCCAGCATGATCCGCCATGGGTTCGAGCGATGGTCTGGCCGACTCGCAGTCGCTGATCGAGGCGCGCTTCGCCGCGCAGCGAATCGCCTTCGGACCCATTATTTTCCAGGGCGTGAGGTTGCTCCGCGACCTCGGCATTCTGGAAGCCTTGCGCGCGTCGCGCACCGGGCTTGCGCTCGACCAGATCGCCTCGCAGGTCCAGACCCCGCGCTATGGGGTACTGGTGTTGCTGGAAGCCGGACTCGCGGCGGGCGTAGTGCGCGCCGAAGACGACCGGTTCCTGCTCACCAAGACCGGCACCTGCATCCTGCGGGACGAGCTGACGCGCATCAACATGGACTTCGTGCATCACGGCTGCTTCCAGGCCTTTTACTACCTCGAGGAATCGATCCGGCAAGGCACGCCGGCGGGCCTGAAGCACGTGTTCGGAGACTGGGACACGATCTACCCGGCCCTCTCGACGCTGCCGGAGCCCGCGCGCAGCAGCTGGTTCAGATGGAACCACTATTACTCGGACGCGGCTTTTCCCGATGCGCTGCCCATCGTTTTCGAGCACCCGCACCGCAGGCTTCTGGACGTGGGCGGCAATACCGGCAAGTGGGCCATCCAGTGCGCGCGCTATTCCCCGGAGGTGGCGGTCACGATCCTCGACCTGCCCGGCCAGGCTGCCGTCGCCCGGCAGAGCGTGGAGGCGCTCGGCTTGCAGGAGCGCATCGCGATTCAATCCTGCGATCTGCTGGATCACTCGCAGCCGTTGCCAAAGGGCTTCGACGCGATCTGGATGAGCCAGTTTCTGGTGTGCTTCGGCGAGGCCGACGTGCGCGCGCTGCTCGAGCGTGCGGCTGCGGCCATGGGGCCGGATAGCCGCCTGTACATCCTGGACACGTTCTGGGACCGGCAAGACCACGAGATCGCGGCGTACTGCTTGCAGGCGTTCTCGCTTTATTTCACCTGCCTGGCGAACGGCTGCAGCCGCATGTACAAGGCGTCCGACATTGCCGCCATGGTCGAGGCCGCCGGACTGAGCGTCGAGCGCGTAAGCGGCACCCTCGGCATCTGCTCGTCGCTGATGATCTGCCGCCGGAGCTGAGCGTAACGGATATGGCCCGCCTACCCGAGCTGCAGGAGGCAAGCACATGAAAGCGACAATCGCCATGATGGGCGCCGTCTCCGCCGCCCTCGTCTCGTTCGCGGCCGCGGCGCAGCAGGATGAGCCGCGCTTCGAGGAGGTGAAGCAGAGAGTTGAGCAGCGTATCCAGGAGCGAATTGCCGACTTGCAGAGCCGGCTGACGTGCGTGCAGAACGCTCAGGATCCGGACGCGATGCGCGGCTGCTTTCCGCAGCGCGCGGGGTCCGGCGCGGGCCGCGGCAGCGGCCACCGGGGCGGGCTGAAGCCTCAATAGGCGTCGCAGGGGGCGTGTGACGCCGCCTCGCGGATTTGCGGTAGAATCCGCGCCTTCCCACGGGGTGGTAGCTCAGCTGGGAGAGCGTCGCGTTCGCAATGCGAAGGTCGGGAGTTCGATCCTCCTCCACTCCACCAGATTTTCCTCTCCAGCCGCTCGGGGCGGCTCAGCCCGTCGGACCGACCTCGCGGCTCGCCTCGGCTTGCTCCAGACGGCCGGCACGCAGGAATCTGATCAGGCCGGACAGATAGAGGCCCCGCGATAGCAGTTTCCAGGACACCATGCGCGTGATGCGCACGATGTCGAGCACCGGATGGAAGTGGCTGCGGCGCGCGCGCGTCGCATAGATCGCGGCGACGGGAACCGCAATCAGCCGGAAGCCGGCGCGTCCGGCCTCGATCAGCACCTCGCTTTCGAACACGAACCCGTCCGAGCCGCAGCGCGGAACCACTTCGCGCCATGCGGCTTCGGAATAGACCCTGAAACCCGACTGGCTGTCCTCGATCCGCTGCCCGGCGGCCCAGGCGATCCAGAAGTTTGCGAAGCAGTTCGCAAGGTAGCGATCCTTGGGAATGTTTGGCGCATCGTGCAGCCGGCTGCCGATCGCGATCGAGCGCGGCTCTGCCCGCAAGGCGGACAGCAGGCGGGGGATCTCCTCGGGGGCGTGCTGCCCGTCGCCGTCCAGCGTGACCACCGCGACCGCGCCGCGCTGGAACGCCTCCTCCATGCCGCGCATCAGGCTGTGCGCCTTGCCGCAGTTACGCTCGTTGCGCAGTACGGTGACCGGCATTTCGCCGAGCGCTGCGGACGTTCCGTCGCAGGAGCCGTCGTCCACGACGATCACCCGCGCCACCTGGTGTAGGGCGCGCTCCACGACGTCCCGGATCGTGGCTGCTTCGTTGAATGCGGGTATGACCGCCGCGACTGCGTTCAAGCCATAGCTCCGTCGACCGCCAGCACCTGGCCCGACACGTAGGATGCCTCATCCGAGCAGAGAAACGCCACTACCCCGGCAACCTCCTGCGGCGTTCCCGCACGCCCCATCGGCACCATGCGCGCGATGCGCTCGTCGTCGAACGCCTTGTGCGCCATGGCCGAGGCGATGATGCCGGGCGCCACGGCGTTCACCGTCACGCCGCGGCTGGCGAGCTCTATGGCGAGGGATTTCACCGCCCCGTGCAGGCCCGCCTTTGCGGCGGCGTAGTTGGTTTGTCCGCGATTGCCCATGATGCCGGCGACCGAGGTGACGGCGACGATGCGCCCCCAACGCGCGCGCAGCATCGGCAGCAGCAGAGGTCGGGTGGTGTTGAAAAAGCCGTTCAGTGACACCCCAATGACGCTCGACCACTGTTGGTCGCTCATGCCGGCCATGGGTGCGTCGGCCGTTATGCCGGCGTTGTGCACGAAGACCTGGATCGCGCCGCCCTCGAGCAGGCGCTCGACTCCGGCCGTCGCGGCGGCGGAATCGGAGACGTCGAAGGCCACGCTTTCCGCGCTGCCGCCTTGGGCGCGCAGCGCCTCGACCAGCTGCTGCGCGCGCGCGGGATCGCGGTGCGCGTGCACGATCACATGCAGGCCGCTCCCGGCGAGGGTTCCGCAGATCGCTGCGCCGAGGGTTCCTGCGCCGCCTGTCACCAGCGCGCGCTTCATTCGCCCACCCCCGGCGCGAGGACGACCGCGGCCCGGCCGCGCAACAGCTCCTTCCCGCCGGCCTGGACGACGAACTCGTAGAGGATTTGCCGGTGCCCGCCGACCAGCCTGCGCGCCGTCAGCATGAGATCGTCGGCGATGTCGTCCAGGCGCTCGACGTTCAGCGTGACGTCCCTGACCGCCGCCAGCATGCCGGCGCGCGGGGCGCGCGGCTCGGTGAGAGCTCCGTGCACCGCCATCGCCTGGGCCGCATACTCGATCGCGCACAGCGCGGGCAGGACGCCTTGCTCGCGCAAGGGGTGCGCCGGATCGCGATGGCTGACGGCGCGGCAGGTGATAGTTTCCTCGTCGAAGCGCACGACCTCGGCGAGTAGGCTCATCGCCCCGCGGTGCGGAATGAGGTCGCAGAAGTCCGCGCCGGTCACCGGCATGGCGCGGTTTCGACCGTCATGTGCCGGTCGCCTGCGTACACGAGTGACACGGATTGCGCGACGCTGGCGCGGGACGCCGCGAGCAGCGGCAAGGCCTGCGCAGCCGGGTTTGTCGCGAGCGCCGCCGGCAGCATGTGGGGAAAGCGCGCAGACGCGGGGCCCGCACCGAGCGAGACCTTCCAGCGCGCGAGCGCGCGCTCGCCGGAGGCGGGCGACAGCAGCAGCGCCACCGCGAATGGCGCCCTGATATCGCGCAGCGCGGCCAGGGGCTCGGGAAAAGGCAGGTCGCAGGCGACGAGCATCACGGACGCCTGCTCCGAGAGCACCAGGCCGATGGCCTCGAGCAGGCCCACGGCGAACGATGCGTCGTGGCCGCAAAGCGCCACCGAGCGCTGCCGCGAGCCCGTGCTGATGCTCCAGTACCCGGGGGCCGCATTGTGCACCGAGTTGTGGAACATCGTCGGCGAGATCTCGCGCTCCGGAGAAGTCACCGCCTCGCACAGCTTGTGCACGATCTCGCCGTCCCCGGAGCTCGAGGAAAACACCATGGCGACGTCTCCAGCCGCGCGCGCGGCGCCTGCGAGCGCCTCGTGTGCGACTGCCAGCGCCCAGCGAGTCAGCTTGGGAACGCGACGCCGCTCGTTCGGCGGCAGCTGCGGCAGGTCCGGGTCGCCGCGAACTTCGGGGCGATGCGGCAGTTCGCCGTCGAGTACGCGGCACGTCGTTTTCCAGTCGGGCAGGCCCGGACCCAGAACGCCTACCGACTCGAGGTGGACGGCGCTCATGCGAGCCTGCCGAGCAGCAGACTGCAGTTGCTGCCGCCGAAGCCGAAGGAGTTGCTCAACACGCACCGCAGATCGCGCGTCTCGGCGTCCGCGGCCACGCGGCTCGCAAAAGCCGGGTCGACACGATCGAGATTCAGCGTGCCGGGGACCAGACCTGTCTCCACGCACAGCGCACAAATGATTGCCTCGACGATGCCCGCGGCCCCGAGCGTGTGGCCCGTCCAGCCCTTGGTCGAGCTGCACGGCACCGAGTCGCCAAACAGGCGGAAGATGGCGCGGTCCTCGATGCGGTCGTTCGCGGGCGTGCCGGTGCCGTGCATGTTCACGTAGTGCACCTCCCGCGGGGCGATGCCAGCGCGCTGCAAGGCGAAATGCATCGCCGCGTACGCGCCGTCTCCGCTCGGGTCGGGCGAGGACATATGGAAGGCGTCCGAGCTCTCGCCATAGCCGACCAGGGCGACGCCGCTCCGCGCTCGGCCCGGGCCCTCGAGCAGCGCGAAGCCCGCGGCCTCTCCGATCGAAATGCCGTCGCGCGCCGCGTCGCACGGCCGGCACGGCTCGCGCGACAGCAGGTCGAGGGAGTTGAAGCCGTACAGCGTCGTCAGGCACAGGCTGTCCACGCCGCCGACGACGGCGGCGTCGGCGTACCCCGCTTCGATCAAGCGGGCCGCGCTCGCGAACACCTTGGCGCTCGACGAGCATGCCGTCGAAATCGCCGCAGCCGGTCCGCTGAGCTCGAGATAGCGCTGCACGAAATCGGCGACCGAGAAGAGATTTAAGGAGTATCGCTCCGTGAACCATCCGGGCAGCGCTCCGCTGCGTGGGTCGCGCTGGCGATAGGCGCGCTCGCAGTGCTCCATGCCCGAGGTGCTGGTTCCGACGAGCACGGCGATGCGGTCGGGGCCGTAGTTTGCGCGCGCTTGCGCGACCGCGGCGTCGAAGCCGTCCTGCTGCAATCCGATCTGCGCCAGGCGATTATTGCGGCAGTCGAACTCGGCGAGGCGCGGCACGACCGGCCGTTCCTCGAGGCCGCCGACCCGCCCGATCCAGGTGTCGAGCGTGACACCGTCCAGATCCATGGGCCGCAGACCCCCCCGTCGCTCGCGCAGGCCTGCAAGCGTCGCAGCACGGCCGAGCCCGAGCGGATTCGCCGTCGAGTAGTGAGTCATGAATAGTGGCCGCACGCGCTGCTCCGAGAGATCGATCGGACTATACCGGAGGCCGGATTTATTCGGGCCGGGCGGCGAAGGCGGCGGCGCACAGCAGCGACAGCACGGCGCCGAGCGCAACCGTCACGCCGATTTCGTGCAGAACTGGAATGCGCGACAGCGCGAGGCAGCCGAACGCCGAAAGCGTCGTGCCTGCGCAGACGACGACCGAGCGCTGCGCGCGCCGCTTGTCCTCGTCGTCCACGTGACGCCTGGCGAAGAACAGCGCGTAATTCAGGCCTACGCCCACGACCAGCAGCAGCGCGACGAGATTGAAAAGCGAGAGCTTCTTGCCAAGGAGCAAGAGCAGTCCCACGTCGATCGTTACCGCCGCCAGCGTCGGGGCGACGACGCGCGCCGCGCGCCGCAGGCTGCCGAGCGCAAACGCGAGCAGGGCGGTAATGCACGCAAGTCCCAGCGCAATGTAGCGCAGCGCCTGATTCTTGTACGTCCCGACGAGCGCGTTCGACTCCGCCTTCAGGTCGATGAACTCGTCGCCCTGGGCGGATGCTTTCTTCGCCAGCTCCGCGGGCGCGCTTACCGCGTGCAGCATGGCGAGCGCGTTCCAGCCGTCTTCGTTGCGCACGAGGAGCGAGTCGACCTTGAAGGCGATCGCGGTGCCGCCGAGGTCGCGCATGTCGAGCAGCGGACCGCTCCGCGCGCGCGCCACATCATCGAGAAACGGCGCGAAGGCACCTGCGCGGAACGGCGAATCCCTGAGCGCGCTGCCCAGCCTCGCCGCGAGCACGCTCCGCTCGGGTAGCGCAGCGCGCCGCGCTTCCTGCGTCCTCTCGCTCGGCAGGTAGGTCGACGGAACGTCGAAGCCGGAAAGCCAGCCGCGGCGCACCGCGCCGCCCAGCCACGCGGCCATGGACTCGCTCGCCTGCAGGGCGGCTTCGCGCGAGGCCCCGCGGGCGACGAGCAGGTAGCGCAGGCTGGGCGCGCCGAGCTGCGCGCGCAGCTCGCGGTCGAGCTGCTTGTCCGATGCGGAGACCGGGGTCAGGCTAGAGAGGTCGTCGTCCCACAGCCGGTCGTGGCGCCATGCGACCAGCGCTAGGGCGCCTAGGACCAGCGCGGCCGCCGGCCAGCGCGCGCGGCGGGCCGCGCCTGCGAGGCGATCCAGCCAGGCAAGCCCTTTTCCGGCAGCGAGCGAGCCGGGTCGCACTGAAAGCACCGCCGGGACGAGCCAGCGCGTCGCGAGGCCGGCAGCGGCCACGCCGGCGACCGTGAACACGCCGAGCTGGGCGAGCCCCGCGAAACTGGACAAGGCCATCGCCAGAGCTCCGAGCACGGTGGTCAGCACGGCGAGCCTGAGCGTTGGCGCGATGCGCGCGAGCGCCTCGCCGAGCGCCTCGCCCGGACGCGCTTGCATGAGTAGATAGGTCGGATAGTCGACCGCTTCGCCGAGCAGGGTCACGCCGAAGCCGAGCGTGATCCCCTGCAGCTCGTCGAAGCCGAGGCCGACGGCGGTCACGCCGACCACCAGCCCTGTGGCAACCGGAATGAAGCTCACTGCGAGAATCGCCGCGGAACGGTAAGCCGCGTATAGGATCGCCAGCACGAGCGCGGCGCCGAGCAGCGACAGGCGCCAGACGTCCGAGTCGACGGTGGCGCGAATGTTCGCCGCGAATACGCCCGGACCTGCGAGCAGCACGCGGCCCGCGGCCGGACGCGTCGCGGCGTAGGCTTGCTCGATCGTCCGCACCACGCGGCGTTGAGCATCGGCGTCGAAGGCCGGCGCGCGGCTCTGCGCGACGAGCAGCGCCCGGCCCCCGTCGCGAGAAAACCAGACGCCTCGCCGGGTGTCGGGTACGCCCTCTGGCACTAACTGGCGCAAAACCTGCGCCATTTCCCCAGTCGGGTCCGCCGGCAGCGTAGCGCGCACCAGCACCCCCGCCGAGGTGCCGAGCAGGCGATAGGTTTCGGCGAGCGCCGCCTCGAGGCCCCGGACCGAGAAGCGCTCGGGACCGACCGCAGGGCTGAGCAGGTAGCGGTGCTCGAAGAGCACGGCCTGGTCCCTGCGGTTCGCCCCGGCTGCGCCGTTGCTCACGTACGCGAACAGGCCGCTCGCGACAAGCCGGTGGGCGATCTCGCTGCTGGCTCGCGCCAGAGTGTCCTCGGAACCGCCTTCCAGGCCTATCAGGACCAGGCGCGATGCCGCGCCGTCGCGCAGCTGTCCGAGCAGGATGCGCTGCGCCGGGGTTGCCGACGGCGGCAGGAAGGCAGACAGATCGGTCGTGAGCGTCAGGTTGCGGTACAGCCACAGACCGCAGGCGCCGAGCAACAGCAGCCAGGCTGCCACGAGCACGCGCGCGCGGCGGGTCAATCGGTCGCCTCGTCGATTTCCATCACGGTCCGATCACCGCTCGCTTCCCATACCTCGACGCGCTGCAGACGCGGGCCGGAGCCCCAGACGCCGACCGCGCTGACGTACTGTCCGACGTCGGCTGCGCGCGGCTTGAGTCGCAGCTGCCAGTCGTCGAGCGTCCCGGATACGACGACGTCGAAATCTCTCTCGAGGCGAGCGAGATCACCCGCGCGCGTCGCGCGCACCGCTTCGATCAGCGTCGCGATGCCCGACGTGCCGGCGTCCAGCGAGATTTCCCTGCGGCCGGCGGGCGGACTGTCGATCGTCAATCGATCGCCATGCAGCGCAATGCGCTCCTGGTGCGGCGAGACGACGATCTTCTCGAGGCGATCGGGACGCCGGTACGACAGCGTGCCGTGCGACACCAGCGGGGACTTGAGCAGCGGGCTGTAGCGCGTCTCGACGAAGCTCGCGCTCGCGCTGCGCACGCCCGCGAGCGTCTGCATCAGTCGGCTCGCGTCCAGGCGCGGTGCGGCGACCGCAACCGAGAGCAGGCCCGCCGCGAGCACCGCCGCCGCGCCCTCAGCGAGGATCCTCGTTCCAGTAGTCATAGAAGTTGAACCAGTTGTAGGGCGCGCGGCGTGCGTAGCGCTCGAGTCGGTCGACGTAGCGGGCGAGGCACTGTAGCGCCCAGGCCTCGCGCCCGGCTCTTGCCACGGCGGTCCCATCCGACAGCTCTTCGAGGAACACCTGGTAGCGCGCTCCGCCCTTGTATAGGCCGAAGAACGTGACCACGGG
>DASPRB010000218.1:0-4816 GCA_035624675.1 Burkholderiales bacterium | reverse complement strand
TGCCCGCGCTGTCGAACTCGTGCTTGGCGAGATACTCCTGGATGCGTGACAGCGTGATCAGGTGGTCGCGCATGTTGGCGAGCTCCTTTTCGCGCAGCGGCGCGGGGAATTCAACCAGCTGGCGCGTGTCGGGGGACATTCCGGCGTGCATCGCCGCGTGGTCCATGCCCATCGGCATCGAGTGCTGTTCATCCATCGGCGCGGCGCCCGCGCTGACCGCGAGGGCGAGCGCGCCGAAGGCCGCAATGCGAATCGAGTTTTTCATCGTGCTCCTCAATCCGGATCTTACCCTTGCCGCGGCGCGAAGCGTCCGGGTCCGAAATGACCTTGGCCCATCCCGCGTCCCGGGCCGAATCCGCGTCCAGCCTGGTCGAAGGCCGCCTTCTGCTCGGTCGTCAGGACGGCGTAGAGCTGCTTCGCCGCGCTGTCGACCGCTTGCATGTTGTCCAGCCCGAGCTTCATGAAGGCGATGCGCTGATCCATGCGCTCGGTCGTCGTGCCCGCCGGTGCTTGCATCGAGGCGCGCATCGCGACCATCGTCTGGGCCTGTTTCTTGACGGCGTCGGCGAAGGCCTGCCACGGGCTATCCTGCGCGGGCGTGATGTTGAGACGCCCTTTGAGATCGGCGAGATGCTGCTCGGCGCGCGCCGACGGGTCGCCGAACATCGGCCCGCCGCGCATGGCGCCCATCGGGCCGTGGAAGCCTGGTCCTCCGAACGGAGCTTGCGCATAGACGCTCGCCGCGAGTCCCACTGCGATGGCGGCGCCGAGCCCGACGGTGATCTTGGTTGAACGTTTCATGATGTTCTCCTGGTTGAACGAGTGTTGTTCATGAGCTTTCGGAACGGCTCCATTCAACCAGCCGCGCGTAACAGGGTGATGGCAGGAAGCCGGCTTATTGTGGCGAAGCGTGGCAGCGGGGCGCCCGGTAACATTTCGTGACCATTTTTCCGCCGCCGACGGGTATAAGGCGTTCATGGCCGCCGCAGATCACATCCTCATCGTCGACGACGAGCTGGAGATGCGCCGGCTGCTCTCCGACTACCTGCAGAAGAACGGCTACCGGGTGAGCACTGCCGCAGACGGCCGCGCGATGCGCGCGGTGCTCGAGCGCTCGCGCGTCGATCTGATCGTCCTCGACCTGATGCTGCCGGGTGAGGACGGCCTGACGCTGTGCCGCGACCTGCGCGCGAAATCCGCGCTCCCGGTCATCATGCTCACCGCGCGCGGCGAGCAGACCGACCGCATCGTCGGGCTCGAGATGGGCGCAGACGACTACGTCGCCAAGCCTTTCAGCCCGAGGGAGTTGCTCGCCCGGATCAAGGCGGTCCTGCGGCGCACGCGCGCGCTTCCCGAAAACCTCGAGCCGGAAGAAGTCGGGCACTTTCGCTTCGGGGGCTGGCAGCTCGACACGGCGAGGCGCTATCTCACCGCGCCCGACGGTGTCGTCATTCCGCTGAGCGGCGCCGAGTACGGCCTGCTGCGCGTGTTCCTCGAGCACCCGAACCGGGTGCTCACGCGCGACCAGCTGATCGACTTCGCTTTCGGGCGCGACGCCGAGCGCACCGACCGCAGCGTCGACTCGCAGGTGAGCCGCCTACGCCAGCGCCTGCGCGACGGCGCGAAGGAGCCGACGATCATCAAGACGGTGCGCGCGCAGGGCTACGTGCTGGCGGTCCCGGTCGAGGCGGGCAAGTAATGCGCCTGCTGCCGAAATCGCTGTTTGGCCGCGTGGTCGCGGTGCTGGTCGGCGGCCTGGTGCTGCTGCTCTCGATCGGATTCGCGTTCCACATGCGCGAACGAACCGACCTGCTCGAGCAAGCCGGGGCCGTCGGTATGGCGCGTCAGATCGCCGACGCGGTGCGCGTGCTCGACGCGCAGAGCCCGGCAGCCCGCGCGGCCACTGCGGAAAGCCTGGCTACCGCGTCATTGCAGGTGAGACTCGAGCCGGCGCCGAGCGCGGTCGACGTGACGGGGCGCGGTCCCCATGCCGCGCGCCTCGAGGCGCTGCTGCAGGCTTACCTGGGCGGCCGGCACGAGATCCGCGTCGGCGGCCTGCGCATGCCTGCGATGCGCATGGGCGGGGCGCCGATGCGCCATCCCATGCCCGGCATGGGTCCGACGAGCGTCGAGGTGCGGCTGCGCGACGGCAGCTGGGCGAGCTTCGCTTACGTGGCACCGCCCCTGCGCGTCGCCTGGCCGGTCCACCTGCTCGTCGAAGCGCTGGTGCTGATGCTGCTCGTGAGCGTGGTCTCGGTCGTTGCAGTGCGTCGCGCGACCCGGCCGCTCGCCGTGCTGGCGAACGCCGCGGACGAGCTCGGCGCGAATATCAACCGCGTGCCGCTCCCTGAGAGCGGGCCCGACGAGGTGCGCCGCGCGGCGCGCGCTTTCAACAGCATGCAGGCGCGGCTGAAGGACTACATCGAGGACCGCGGCCGCATCCTGGCGGCGATCGCGCACGACCTGAAGACGCCGCTCGCGCTTCTGCGCCTGCGCACCGAGTCGCTATCGGGCGACGCCGAGCTGAAGGCGAAGTTCGAGGGCGACCTGAAGCGGATGGAGCGCCTGGTCGCCGAGACGCTCGACTTCGTGCGTACGCTCGACAGCCCGGAAGCGGCGCAGCCGGTCGACATGCAGGCCCTGCTGGAAACACTCAAGGCCGACAGCGCTGCGCTCGGCTGGCAGGTGGAGATTACCGGCAGCGCCACACCCTATCCGGGCAGGGTGCAGGCGCTGCAGCGCTGCATTACGAACCTCGTCGAGAACGCGGTGCACTACGGCAAGCGCGCGCGCGTCGCGCTCGAAGACACGGATGACGCGCTGCGCATCCGCATCCGCGACGCAGGGCCCGGAATTCCGCAGGCCGAGCTCGAGCGCGTATTCGAGCCGTTCTATCGGCTCGAAGCTTCGCGCAGCCGCGCGACCGGCGGCACCGGGCTCGGCCTCGCGATCGCCCGCACCATCGCACGCGCGCACGGCGGCAACGTCACGCTGCGCAACGCGGAAGGCGGCGGTCTGGAGGCGCTGCTTACGCTGCCTAGGCGGGCGTGAGGGCGGCCTTGAGCTCGGCGAGCTCGGGCTCGGCCAGGGTTTCCTTCGCGAGCAGCAGCTGGGCGCCGCGCTCGAGCACGTCGCGCCGGCGCTCGATGATCGCGACCGCCTTGTCGAAGGCGCCCTTCAGGATGTCGCGCACCGCGATGTCGATCTCGCGCGCGGTCTCCTCGCTGTACTCGCGCTGCTGCGCGACCGGCACGCCGAGCAGATTGGGCCGTTCCTCGTCGAACGACACGTAGCCGAGCTTCTCCACCATGCCGTAGCGCAGCGCCATGCTGCGTGCGATGCCGGTGACCTTGGCGAGGTCGTCGGCAGCGCCGGTCGACAGGTGGCCGAACACGACGTGCTCCGCGGCGCGACCGCCGAGCAGCACGATCATCTTGTTCTCCAGCTCCTCGCGCGTCATCAGGAAGCGGTCTTCGGTCGGCCGCTGGATGGTGTAGCCGAGCGCGCCGATGCCGCGCGGGATGATCGAGATCTTGTGTACGGGATCCGCGCCCGGCACCGACATCGCGACCAGCGCATGTCCCATCTCGTGGTAGGCGACCGTGCGCCGCTCGGCTTCGTTCAGCACGCGGCTCTTCTTCTCCAGGCCGGCAATGATGCGCTCGATCGCCTGGGTGAAGTCGTCCAGCGTCACCGCGTCGGCGCCGCGCCGCGTCGCAAGCAGCGCGGCCTCGTTTACCAGGTTGGCGAGGTCGGCGCCCGAGAATCCCGGCGTGAGTGCTGCGATCTGCTCGAGCTCGACGCCGCTCGCCAGGCGGATCTTCCTGACGTGCACGGCGAGGATCTGCAGCCGGCCCTTCTTGTCTGGCCGGTCGACGAGCACCTGGCGGTCGAAGCGTCCTGCGCGCAATAGCGCCGGGTCGAGAATCTCGGGCCGGTTGGTCGCCGCGAGCAGCACCAGGCCGGTGCTCGGGTCGAAGCCGTCGAGCTCCGAGAGGAGCTGGTTTAGCGTCTGCTCCTTCTCGTCGTGCCCGCCCATGATGCCCGTGCCGCGCGCGCGCCCGAGCGCATCGAGCTCGTCGATGAAGATGATCGCCGGCGCCTTCTGCCGCGCCTGCTCGAACAGGTCCCGCACGCGCGCGGCGCCGACGCCGACGAACATCTCGACGAACTCGGAGCCGGAGATGGAGAAGAACGCCACGCCCGCTTCGCCCGCCACTGCGCGGGCGAGCAGCGTCTTGCCGGTGCCCGGGGGGCCGACCAGCAGGATGCCCTTGGGCACGCGCGCGCCCAGGCGCCCGTAGCGGCCCGGATTCTTCAGGAACTCGACCACTTCCTGCAGCTCGGCCTTCGCCTCGTCCACCCCGGCGACGTCGTCGAAGGTGACGCCGGTCTGCTTCTCGACGTAGACCTTGGCGCGGCTCTTGCCGATGCTCATGAAGCCGCCCATGCCCTGCTGCGCGGCGAAGCGCCGCACGAGGAAGAACCACACGCCGAAGAACACCAGCGCCGGCACCACCCAGGACAGCAGGTCGCGCAGGAAGTTGCTCTCGTAGACGCGCGTGAACTTGACGTCGTACTTCGACAGGCGGTCGGCGAGCTCGGGCTGGACGATGTTCGCCACCACCACGTCCTTCTTGCCCTGCGGAGACTTGAGCTTCCCGGTGACGGTCTGGTCGGAAACGATGACTTCCGAGATGCGGCCTTCGCTCAGCAGCTTCTCGAACTGGCTGTAGGGCACCACCTCGACCGTCTGCACCTGGTGCCACCACTGCTGGACCATCATGATGGCGAAGAAGGCGAAGATCAGGTAGGC
>DASPRB010000167.1:0-2715 GCA_035624675.1 Burkholderiales bacterium | reverse complement strand
CTGGCTGTACCTGTCGCGCACCTTTACCGGACGGGCGATCCTCGCCGTAGCGCAGGACCCGCTCGCGCTGCAGCTGATGGGCGCGGACCCGGTGCGTGTCAAGCAGTTCGCCTTCGGCCTGGCGATCGCCACCACCTCCATCGCGGGTTCGCTGCTCATCATCATTGGCCCGGTGGAGCCCTCGGTCGGCCGGGACTACATCGGGCGCGCGTTCGCCATCGTGGTGCTCGGCGGCATGGGCAGCATCAGCGGCGCGTTCGCCGCCGCGCTCATCCTGGGGATCGTCGAGAGCCTGGTGTCGACCTTCGCCGGACCGTCGTGGGCGCCGGCGGTGTCCTTTGGCGTGCTGCTGCTGACGCTCGCGCTGCGCCCCGCGGGCCTGTTCGGCAGGCGCTAGATGAAGCTCCGCCCGGGCGCGTTCTGGCCGTGCGTCGCCGCGACCGTCGTCGCGGGCCTCGTGCTCACGGAGGTGCTGCACAACGACTACTACTTCAACGCGCTGTACGTGATCCTGCAGGGCACGCTCATGGCGGTCGCCTGGAACATCCTCGGCGGATTCACGGGTTACGTGAACTTCGGCAGCGCCGGCTTCTTCGCGGTGGGCGCCTACACCTCGATCTTCCTCGACAAGTACTTCGGCCACGTCCTGCCGCTTCCGGTACTGATCGCCGCCGGCGCCGCCGTGTGCGCCCTCATCGGCCTGGGCGTCGGCTACCTCAGCCTGCGCCTGAAAGGGGTGTACTTCTCGATCGCCACGCTCGCGATGGCCATCGTGTTTGCCACCCTGATCAGCAACTGGCGCTACATCGGCGGCGCGCGCGGCGCCTACATTCTCACCCCGGACACCTACCTCTGGTTTCACAGTTACATCCAGATGCTGTTCATGGTCATGCTGCTGCTGACGCTCGGCGCGGTGGCGATCTCGCGCGCGCTGGTGTCCTCGCGCCTCGGGCGCGGCCTGGCTGCGATTCGCGACGATGAAGTGGCCGCCGAGTGCGCCGGAGTGCCGACGCTGCGCCTGAAGCTGATATCCACCACGGTGATGGGCGCGCTGATGGGCGTGGCCGGCGCGCCCTATCCCTTCTTCGTCACCTTCGTCGATCCCGCCTCGGCCTTCAGCCTGTTCGTCGCCGTGAACGCGATCGCCATGCCCATGATCGGCGGCACTTCGCACTGGATCGGGCCGGTCATCGGCGCGCTGCTGGTGGGCAGCATCCAGCAGGTGATCACCGTCACCGTGTCTTCCGAGCTGAACATCCTGCTGGTGGGCGTGATGCTGATCCTGTTCATCACGCTGGCGCCCCAGGGCATCGTGGGGCTCGCGCGCAAATACCTCGCGAGGCGCAGGCGATGAGCGAGCCGGTGCTCCAGGTGAGCAACGTCACCAAGCGCTTCGGCGGCTTCCTCGCCCTGCAGGGCGTGAGCCTGCACGTCGGCGCCGGCGAGCGGCTCGGCCTCATCGGGCCGAACGGCTCGGGCAAGACGACGCTCATCAACTGCGTCTCCGGCGCGCTGTTCAACGACGAGGGGTCGATCGTGTTCGAAGGGCGCGACATCACGCGCGTGCCGGCGCACCAGCGCGCGCGCCTCGGCGTCGCGCGCAGCTTCCAGATCCCGAAGCCCTTCCGCAGCATGTCGGTGCTGGAGAACCTGCGCGTGCCGCTCGAATACGCGGCCCGGTCGCGCGCCGGGCACCGGCGCATCGACGACGAGGCGATGGACGTGCTCGAGAAGATCGGTCTCAAGCAGCGCGCGCACGACAATTCCGCCGGCCTCACGCAGGTCGACATGCGAAAGCTCGAGCTCGCGCGCGCGCTCGCCGCCAAGCCGCGGCTGCTGGTGTCCGACGAGGCGATGGCGGGGCTGTCGAGCTCGGAGGTGGACGAGATCCTCGAGATCCTGCTGGCGCTGAACCGGCGCGGCGTCGCGGTCATCATGATCGAGCACATCATGCGCGCGGTGATGCGCTTCTCCGAGCGCATCGTCGTGCTCGATGCGGGCCAGAAGATCGCGGAGGGCGCGCCCGCGGACGTGGTGCGCGACCCGCGCGTGGAAAGGGCCTACCTTGGCGAATAGGCTGGTCGCGGAAGGTGTCGAGGCCGGCTACGGCGCGGTGCGCGTGCTGCACGGCCTGTCGATCCGCGTCGAGCAGGGCGAAGGCGTGGTGCTGCTTGGCTCGAACGGCAACGGCAAGAGCACGCTCATCAAGTGCATCATGGGCATCGTGCGGCCCAGTTCCGGGGCGATCTATCTCGAGCGCGACGGCGAGCGCGTCGACCTGGTGGGGCGCAGCCCGCAGCAGGTGGTCGAGCTGGGAATCGCGCTGGTGCCGGAAGGACGGCGCCTGTTCCCGATGCTGAGCGTCGAGGAGAATCTGATCCTCGGCGCCTATCGGCGGGGCGCACGGCCCAGGCTGGCGGCCAATCTGGAGTTCGTCTACGAGGTGTTTCCGGCGCTCAAGCAAAGGCGCGCGCAGAGGGCGGGCAGCATGAGCGGCGGCGAGCAGCAGATGGTCGCCGTGGCGCGCGCGCTCATGACCGAGCCGCAGATCCTGCTCATCGACGAGCCCTCGGTCGGGCTATCGCCGCTGCTGGTGCACCACATGATCGGCAAGATCAAGCAGCTGAAAGAGCTGCGCAACCTGACGGTGCTGATGGCCGAGCAGAACTTCAACCAGGCGATCCGCATGGCCGACCGCGGCTACATCATCGTGCA
>DASPRB010000164.1:0-25189 GCA_035624675.1 Burkholderiales bacterium | reverse complement strand
GCGCGCGCTGCCCGTCCTGCTCGCAGCGGGGCTCTCGCTCGCGGCCTGCTCGAGCCTGAATCCGTTTAACTGGTTCAGCGGGCCCTCCGGCCCGACACCGGCGCCGCTCACGCCGATTGCAGATGCCAAGGCGGTGCGCGTGCTGTGGTCGGCGAGCGTGGGCGGGGGCGGCAGCTTCACTTTCAGCCCGGCGTTCGCGGGCGACAGCGTATATGCCGCCGACCGCGACGGTTCGGTCACATCGTTCGACGCGGTGAGCGGCCGGCAGCGCTGGCGCGTGTCGCTCGAGGGGCGGCTCTCGGGCGGAGTGGGCAGCGACGGCGCGCTGGTCGCCGTAGCGACCGATGAGGGCGAGGTGTTCGCGCTCGATGCGCAGAGCGGCAAGGTACGCTGGCGCGCGCGCGTCTCGAGCGAAGTGCTGGCGGCGCCGGCCGTCGGCGCGGGGCTGGTGCTGGTACGCAGCGAGGACAGCCGCATCTTCGCGTTCGATGCGGTCGACGGCAAGCGCGTCTGGGTCTACCAGCGGGCGCCCGCGTCGCTCATCGTGCGCTCTCCCACCGGAGTGACGATCGACGCGGACACCGCCTATGCGGGCTTCTCGGGAGGCAAGCTCGTCGCCATCGCGTTGAACAACGGAATCGCCCGCTGGGAGGCAAGCGTGGCGGTGCCGCGCGGCGCGACCGAATTGGAGCGCATCACCGAGGTGCTCGGCGTCCCGGTCGTGCGCGGGCGCGAGGTCTGCGCCGCGGCTTACCAGGGCCGCATCGCGTGCTTCGATACGGGGAGCGGCAATCTGCTGTGGTCGCGCGAGATGTCGTCCGTGAACGGGGCGAGCGTCGACGAGGCGAACGTCTACGTGAGCGATGACAAGGGCGCCGTGTACGCGTTCGAGCGGCGTAGCGGCCGCAGCCTCTGGAAGCAGGATCGTCTCGCAAATAGGCAATTGTCGCTGCCGCTGCCGGTCGGCCCGGAAGTCGTCGTCGGCGACCTGGAAGGGTATGTGCACTTCCTGGCGCGCGATTCGGGGGCCTTCGTTGCACGCATGGCGACCGGCGGTGCGCCGATCCGCGCGGCGCCCATTCGGCTGCCGGAAGGCTGCCTGGTGCAGACGCAGAGCGGCGGCTTGTTCGCGCTGGCTCTGTAGCGCCGCGGCATGCAATGAAGGCGGTCATCGCCCTTGTCGGGCGCCCGAACGTCGGCAAGTCGACGCTGTTCAACCGCATCACCCGTAGCCGCGACGCGATCGTGGTGGACGTCCCGGGCGTGACGCGCGACCGACATTACGGCGAGGGCCGGCTCGACGACCGCTCTTTCATCGTCATCGATACCGGCGGCCTAGAGCCCGGGGCCGCCGACGCGATGTTTGCGGCCATGGCACGCCAGACCGAGCAGGCGATCACGGAGGCGGACGCGGTCGTGTTCGTCGTCGACGGCCGGACTGGCCTGACCGCCGCCGATCGTGAGATCGCGGTGCGGCTGCGCAAGCTGACGGCTCGCGTGCACGTCGCGGTAAACAAGTGCGAGGGGCTTGCGCCCGATGCGGCGGCCGCCGAGTTCCATGAGCTTGGACTGGGCGTTCCCGCGGCGATATCCGCCGCGCACGGCGAGGGCGTGAGCGATATGCTCGAGGCGGTGCTCGCCGGCTTGCCGCAGGACGCCGAGCCCGAGGAACGCGCGGAAAAGCAGCCGCGCGTGGCGATCGTCGGACGGCCGAACGTCGGCAAATCGACGCTGGTCAACGCGCTGGCCGGCGAAGAGCGGGTCATCATCTTCGACCAGCCCGGCACCACCCGCGACGCGATCGACGTGCCATTCGAGCGCGGCGGAAAGCGCTACACGCTGGTGGATACGGCCGGCCTGCGCAAGCGGGGCAAGCAGGGCGAGGCAGTGGAGCGCTTTTCGATCGTGAAGACGCTGCAGGCGATCGAGGATGCGAACGTCGCCATATTCATGCTGGACGCGCTGGAGGGCGTGAGCGACCAGGATGCGCATGTCGCGGGCTACATTCTCGAGCGCGGGCGCGCGGTGGTGATCGCGGTGAACAAGTGGGACGCGGCAGACCGCGAGCAACGCGACCGCGTGAAACAGGAACTCGCCTGGAAGCTCGGATTTCTCGGCTTCGCCGACGCGCATTTCATCTCCGCTCGCGGCGGCAAGGGCTTGGCCGAGCTGATGCGCTCGGTAGATGCCGCCTACGCGGCGGCCATGGCGAAGCTATCGACGCCGAAGCTTACCCGGGCAATGATCGCTGCAGTGCAGCAGCAGGCCCCCCCGCGCAAGGGCTTGGTGCGGCCCAAGCTGCGCTACGCGCATCAGGGCGGAATGAATCCCCCACGCATCATCATTCACGGCAACGCGCTCGACGCCGTCCCGGACAGCTACCGGCGCTATCTGGAGGCCAGATTTCGCAAGGCATTTTCCCTGCGCGGCACTCCGCTTTCGGTGGAGTTCCGGACGCACGGCAACCCGTTCCTGGCGCGCCGCCAGGCACGCCGGGGCTGACCTCAGCGCACAGATGTTGACAAGAGCCACATTCCGCTTGGCATAATGTTGCCGATGTCAACATTGCCTCGTCGGAAGACGGCCTATCACCACGGCGACCTGCGTGCCGCACTCGTGCAGGCCGCCGCCGCACTGCTCGACGAGCGCGGAGTCCAGGGGGTCACCCTGCGCGAGGCGGCGCGGCGAGCCGGGGTGTCCCACGGCGCGCCTTACCGGCACTTCCTCGGCCGCGAAGCGCTGCTGACGGAACTGGCGCGGGAGGGATTCGCGCGACTGGTCGCCGCCCTGGACGCGGCCGCGCCGCGCGGCGGGCGCGAGGTCGCGCGGGCCTACATCCACTTCGCGCTCGCCCAACCGCATCGGTTCCGCCTGATGTTCGAACTCGCTGCGGGCGCGGGGCGCGAGGCGGGTTGGCGCGACGCGCTGCAAGGCACCGCGCGCGCCTTCGCCGGCGCGTTTTCGGGCCTGGCCGAAGCGCGGGACGCGCAGCGCGCCGCGGTGGCCGCGTGGAGCCTCGTGCACGGCCTCGCGCAACTGATGCTGGACGGTCACGTTGGCGGAGCGGTCTCCGGGGAAGGCGCCGGCGAGCGCTTTGCCGACGAAGTGCTCGGCGCGCTGCGCTTCAGCCTGCGCGCGCACGCCCCTCGGCCCGTCGCCTGACGCCGTAAACGGGCCGCCATGCCGGTCGTCGCGCGCCTCGCGATCTATTACTTCTCCCACTTCGCTTACGTTGGCGCATTCACGGCGTACTTTCCGCTTTATCTCGCCGAGCGCGGGCTCGATGCCGGTCGGATCGCCGCAGTGCTTGCGCTCCCCCAAATGGCTCGGATCTTTGCGCCGGGACTGTGGGGCTGGGTCGCGGATCGCTGGCGTGCGCAGCGCGGCGTCGTGGTGCTCTCCTGTAGCGCGCTCGCGGCGGGCCTCGTGCTGCTGCCAATCACGCAGGGGTTCGCGGGCATCGCAGCGCTGATCGCGCTCATGAGCGTGCTGTCGGCGGGCGGCCTGCCGCTGGTGGAGGCCATCACCCTGACCGCGCTCGCCGGGCGCAGCGGACGCTACGGCCCGATCCGACTCTGGGGATCATTCGGCTTCATCGGCGCGGTACTCACCGTCGGCGCCTGGCTGGACGCCGGCCCGGTGCGCCTGCTGCCCGCCTTGCTGTTCGGCCTGGCGCTCGCGGCGCTCGCAGCGGCGCTCGCGCTACCCGGCGCGACCGCCCACGGTCCGACACCGGCCGGTGCCTCGGATGGCGGGCGCCGCGCAAGCGGCGGTGTGCGCGCGCTGCTCGCATGCGGGTTCTGCATGGCGGCGGCGCACGGCGCCCTGTACGCATTCTTCAGCCTGCACCTGGAGCAGCTTGGCTACAGCGGCAAGGCGATTGGAGCATTTTGGACGCTCGGCGTGCTGGCCGAGATCGCCGTGTTCCTCTACCTGCCCGCGATCTTCAGGCGCTTCACGCTGTCCGCGATCCTGCAGGCGAGCCTCCTCGCCGCCGTGCTGCGCTTCCTGGCGATCGCCTGGTCGGCCGAGTACGTGGCCGTGCTGGTGCTGGCGCAGCTCCTGCATGCCGCGACCTTCGGCGCGTTTCACGCCGCGTCCGTCGCCGCGGTGCACCGGCTGTTCCCGCGCTCCGCGCAGGCGCGCGGGCAAGCGCTGTTTGCCAGCCTGAGCTACGGTGCCGGAAGCGCGGTGGGTACGCTGCTGGCCGGCTGGGCATGGGAGTGGTCCGGCGCCCCTGCTGCGTTCTCGCTCTCAGCGGCCGCCGCGCTCGCGGGTGCCTTGCTGGCACGCAACCTGAAGCGAGCGGGCCTCTAGCGTCTCGCCGTGAGCGGGGCTGCAGCGAAAGCATCGCGCGCCCGTGTGCGATAATTTCAAGCTTCGACGGAAAGGGTTCTCACGCTCGGGGCATGGGACAAACGCTGTACGACAAGCTTTGGAACGCGCACGTGGTGCATGTCGAGGAGGACGGCACGGCGCTGCTTTACGTCGACCGCCACCTGGTGCACGAAGTGACCAGCCCCCAGGCTTACGAAGGGCTCAAGGCGGCCGGACGCAAGCCCTGGCGCACGGGGTCGGTGGTCGCAACTGCCGACCACAACACGCCGACCACGGGGTGGGAACGCGGCATCGAGGGCATCCGCGATCCGATCTCGCGCCTCCAGGTCGAGACTCTGGACGTGAACATTCGCGAGTTCGGCGCCAAGGCCTATTTTCCGTTTCTGGACCGCCGTCAGGGGATCGTGCACGTAATCGGCCCGGAGAACGGCGCGACGCTGCCTGGAATGACGGTGGTGTGCGGCGACTCTCACACCAGCACGCACGGAGCGTTCGGCTGCCTGGCGCACGGCATCGGTACTTCCGAGGTCGAGCACGTGCTGGCGACGCAATGTCTGATCGCGCGCAAGATGCGCAACATGCGCGTGCTCGTGGAGGGTCCGCTGGCGCGCGGGGTGACGGCGAAGGACGTCGCGCTTGCCATCATCGGCCGCATCGGGACTGCCGGCGGCACCGGCAGCGCCATCGAGTTCGCGGGCAGCGCGATCCGCGCGCTGTCGATGGAAGGCCGCATGACACTCTGCAACATGGCGATCGAAGCCGGAGCGCGCGCGGGCATGGTGGCGGTCGACGACGCCACGATCGAATACCTGAAGGGAAGGCCGTTCTCGCCTAGCGGCCCCGACTGGAATCGGGCGGTGGCCTACTGGCGCAGCTTGCGCAGCGACGCGGACGCGGTTTTCGACCGCGAGGTCGCGCTCGACGCGCGCGAGATCAAGCCGCAGGTGACCTGGGGTACCTCGCCCGAGATGGTCGTACCGGTCGACGGCACGGTGCCCGACCCGGAGCGCGAAAGGGACGCCATCAAGCGCGAGGGCATGGAGCGTGCGCTGGTCTACATGGGGCTGAAGCCGCGCACGCGCATCACGGACATCCGGCTCGACAAGATCTTCATCGGCTCGTGCACGAATTCGCGCATCGAGGACCTGCGCAGTGCGGCGGCCATCGTGAAGGGGCGGCGGGTGGCTCCGAGCGTGCGGCTGGCAATGGTCGTGCCTGGCTCGGGGCCGGTGAAGGCGCAGGCCGAGAGGGAAGGGCTCGATCGGATCTTCCGCGATGCCGGCTTCGAGTGGCGCGAGCCGGGCTGCTCGATGTGCCTGGCGATGAACGCCGACCGCCTGGAGGCGGGCGAGCGATGCGCGTCGACCTCTAACCGCAACTTCGAGGGAAGGCAAGGCGATGGCGGTCGGACGCACCTCGTCAGCCCCGCGATGGCGGCGGCGGCAGCGATCGCCGGCCACTTTGTCGACGTGCGCTCCAGCTTCTAGGTCAACGTAGCGGAAGAGCCAGGCATGCAGAAATTCACGCGATTGGAAGGGCTCGTCGTGCCCCTCGACCGGGCGAACGTCGATACGGACGCCATCATTCCGAAGCAGTTCCTAAAGTCGATCAAGCGAACCGGCTACGGACCCAACCTGTTCGACGCCTGGCGCTACAGCGACCACGGCGAGCCCGGCATGGACAACGCCAAGCGGCCGCTGCGCGAGGATTTCGCGCTCAACCAAGCGCGCTACAAGGGCGCGCAGATCCTGCTCGCGAGAAAGAATTTCGGCTGCGGCTCGTCGCGCGAGCACGCACCGTGGGCGCTGCTCGATTACGGCATTCGCTGCGTGATTGCGCCTTCGTTCGGCGACATCTTCTTCAATAACAGCTACAAGAATGGGCTGCTCCCGGCGGTGCTCACGGAGCCGGAAGTCGACCGGCTGTTCTATGAGGTAGCCGCGTTTCCGGGATTCAAGCTGTCGGTCGACCTGGATCGGCAGACCGTCACGACGCTGGACGAGTCGTTCGTCGCGCGCTTCGACGTCGAGCCGTTTCGCAAGTATTGCCTGCTGAACGGCCTCGACGACATCGGCCTCACCCTGCGTCACGCAGACAAGATCCGGGCGTTCGAGGCGCGGCGGCGCGAGCAGTTTCCCTGGATCTTCAGCTAGGCGCCCCGTGAAAGTCGCGGTCCTGGCCGGTGACGGCATCGGCAACGAGATCGTTTCCCAGGCGGTGCGCGTTCTGCGCCGGCTAGGAGAGGATGGCCTGCGTCTCGAACTCGAGGAGGCGCCCGTGGGCGGGGCCGGCTACGAGGCCGCAGGCGATCCGCTGCCCGAGCGGACGCTGGCGCTCGCCCGCCAGGCGGACGCGATACTGTTCGGCGCCATCGGTGGACCGCAATACGACGCGCTGCCGCGCGACAAGCGCCCGGAACGTGGCCTGCTGCGCCTGCGCAAGGAGCTCGGACTGTTTGCGAACCTTCGCCCTGCGCGGGTCTACCCAGAGCTCGCGGCGGCGTCGTCGCTCAAGCCCGAGGTAGTGGCGGGGCTCGACATTCTGATCGTGCGCGAGCTCACCGGAGATATCTATTTCGGCGAACCGCGCGGAATCAGCACGCTCGCGGGAGGCGAGCGCGAGGGCGTCAATACCATGCGCTACCGGGAGAGCGAAATCCGTCGCATCGCCCGCGTCGCTTTCCTGGCCGCGCGCAAGCGCGCCAAGCGCCTTTGCTCGGTGGACAAGGCGAACGTGCTCGAGACGACCGAGCTGTGGAAGCAGGTCGTGACGGATTGCGCGAGGGAGTATCCGGACGTCGCCCTGTCGCACATGTACGTCGACAACTGCGCCATGCAGCTGGTGCGCGATCCAAGGCAGTTCGATGTCATCGTGACCGGCAATATGTTCGGCGACATCCTGTCCGACGAGGCCTCGATGCTGACTGGCTCGATCGGCATGCTGCCGTCTGCGTCGCTCGACGAACGTGGCAAGGGTCTTTACGAGCCGATCCACGGATCTGCGCCGGACATCGCTGGCAAAGGTGTAGCCAATCCCCTGGCGACGATTCTGTCCGCGGCTATGCTGCTGCGCTACTCTCTCGGCCAGGAACAGGCGGCGGACCGCGTCGAACGCGCAGTGCAGCGGGCGCTGCAGCAAGGCGTACGTACCGCCGACATATACACCCCCGGTACCACCAAGGTCGGGACGGTCGCCATGGGGGACGCGGTACTGGCGGCGCTCGGTTAGCGTAAGAGTCGTGGAAATCGAATCATGTTGAAGGTCGGAATCATCGGCTGGCGTGGAATGGTGGGGTCGGTGCTCGTGCAGCGGATGCGCGAGGAGCACGACTTCGCGCACTTCGATCCGGTGTTCTTTTCCACCTCCCAGGCGGGCGGAAAGGGCCCCGCCATCGGCCGCGAAACCGAGCCGGTGCGGGACGCCAAGAACCTCGAGGCCTTGAAGGCACTGCCGGTGCTCATCTCGTGCCAGGGCGGCGACTATACGAGCGAGCTGTATCCGCGTCTGCGGTCGGCCGGCTGGGACGGCTATTGGATCGACGCGGCGAGCGCGCTGCGAATGAAAGACGACGCGGTGATCGTGCTCGATCCGGTAAACATGCAGCTCATCAAGGATGCGCTCGCTGGCGGTACCAGGAATTTCATCGGCGGAAATTGCACCGTCAGCCTCATGCTGATGGGCATGGCCGGCCTGTTCCAGCATGACCTCGTCGAGTGGATGACCAGCATGACCTATCAGGCGGCGTCGGGCGCCGGCGCGGCCAACATGCGCGAGCTCGTCGAGCAGATCGCGCGCATCGGCGACGATGCGCGGCGCTTGCTCGAGGATCCGGGCTCGAGCGCGCTGGACATCGATCGTCGCGTTACCGAGACGCTGCGCAATCCGGATATGCCGCACGCCCAGTTCGGGCACCCGCTTGCGGGCAGCCTGCTGCCGTGGATCGACAAAGACCTCGGCAACGGCCAGAGCCGGGAGGAATGGAAGGGACAGGCGGAGACCAACAAGATACTCGGACGCAACGGGCACCCGGTGCCGGTGGACGGCGTGTGCGTACGGATCGGCGCGATGCGCTGCCACAGCCAGGCGTTGACCATCAAGCTGCGCAGGGACGTGCCGATCGACGAGATCGAGGGCATGCTCGCCGAGGCGCACGACTGGGTGAAGGTAGTGCCGAACCGACGCGAGGAGAGCCTCGCGCAGCTGACGCCTGCCGCCGTGAGCGGCAAGCTCGCAGTGCCCATCGGCCGCCTGCGCAAGTTGCCCATGGGAGGCGAGTATTTGACCGGCTTCACCGTTGGCGACCAGCTTCTCTGGGGCGCCGCGGAGCCGCTTCGCCGCATGCTCAGGCTGCTCCTCGATGCCGGCTTGAAGGGTTGATGCCAGGTTTTCACGCGGGAACGGACGCGCTTCGGCGCACCCGAAACGATGGGCACAAATTCATAGCTAGTTCCGGCTGGAAGGCGCAAAACTGCAGAAGATCTCTCAGCTTGCAAGCCTAACACCATGATGTTATGTTACTTGGCCATCCAAGAAAGACTCAGGGCGGAATAGTGAGCAGATCCATCGCCGGAAGAATGCTCGTAGCGGCATTGATGTTCTCGCCGCTGCTCGCATACGCGGTCGGGTTGGGCAAGCTCACCGTTCTCTCCGCTCTCGGGCAGCCGCTTAACGCAGAGATCGCGGTCGTTTCGGAGCAGCCCGACGAACTCGATTCCCTGAACGCGCGCCTGGCCTCACAAGACGCGTTTGCGAAAGCGGGGATCGCGTACAACCCCGTGCTTCTCGGCATGAGGGTCGACGTGGTGCGCCGAGACGGGAAGGCAGTGCTGCGCTTGCACACCTCGCAGCCGGTGAACGAGCCGTTTCTCGATGTTCTGGTCGAGCTGCAGTGGTCGAGCGGCAAGCTGACGCGCGAATACACGTTCTTGCTGGACCCCGCCGAGTACGACAAGGGACCGCAGCCGATCGCAGCTGCGCCATCACCTGCGCCGCCCGTTGTTTCGGCTCCGGCGCAGGGCCCGGCGCCGGAGGCAGCGCCCACGCCCCAGCCGGTCGAGGAAAAGCCTATCGCGGCTACGCCTGAGACGTCGCCCGCCGCGCAGCCGGCGGAGACGGCGAAGGAGACGGCGACAGAACAGGTGAAGGAGCCGGCGAAAGAGCCGACGAAAGAGCCCGCGAAGGAGCAGACCTACCAGGTCAAGAAGGGCGACACGCTCGGCGACATCGCGCGCCGCTACATGCAGAAGGGCGTGACCTACAACCAGATGCTGATCGCCCTGTTTCGCGCCAACCGCGAGGCGTTCATTCGCGACAACGTGAACCTCGTGAAGGCGGGCGGAGTATTGAAGATCCCCGGCCAGGACGAGGTTTCGGCAGTGGATCCGGAAGAGGCGCGCGAGCAGGTGCGCCAGAATATGGCCGAGTTTGCCGAGTATCGGCGTAAGCTCGCCGCTGCCGCAGCGGCGGCGAAACTGGCGAAAGGCGAGCCTGCCGGCCAGCAGACCGCCGCGGGCCGCATCACCGAGAAGCCGGCCGAGCCGAAGCCGCAGGCAACGCAGGATCAGCTCAAGCTGTCCAAGTCCGAGCCCGCCAAGCCGGGTGCCGCGGCGAGCGTTGCGGCCCGTGGCGACGACGCGGTCGCTCGGGAGCGCGCGCTGCAGGAGGCTCAATCGCGCGTCCACGATCTCGAGAAGAACGTGTCCGATCTGCAGAAACTGCTCGAAGTGAAGAACGAGCAGCTGGCGGAATTGAACAAGCAAGCGGCGACCCAGCAGGCTCCCGCCCCGGTATCTCCCCCGGTGGCGCAGCAGCAAGCTCCTGTGGTCGCGCCGCAGCCACCCCAGCAGGCCGCGCAGCCAGCGGCGCCGGCGCCCAAGCCAGCGGCGACGCCAGCACCGCAGCCGCCAGCACATCCGGCTCCCCCTGTCGCGGCACAGAAGCCCAAGCCGCTGCCGAAAAAAGTCGCGCCGCCGCCACCGCCGGAGCCCAGCCTCGTAGACGAAGTGCTGGAAAATCCGATTGCGCTAGGCGGCGTAGGTGGCGTCGTAGCGTTGCTGCTTGGCTATGGCGTTTGGGCATGGCAGCGCAAGAAGGCGACGCGCACGAGCTTTCAGGAAGGCTTAGCGGCCGGCGGGGCGGGCGGCCCCGAGGGCGGTGCGGCGCCCGGCGCGCCAGACCAGCAGCCAGGGGGTATCCCGTCGCAAGTCTCGGTGAGTCAGGCGAGCGTTGGCGAAATGGGGGCCGACGAGGTCGATCCGATCGCCGAAGCGGACGTCTACATGGCATACGGGCGTGACGCACAAGCCGAAGAGATCCTGAAGGAAGCGCTGCAGAAGGATCCGAACCGTGCGGCCGTACACGCCAAGCTGCTTGAAATATATTCCGGGCGCCGTGATGCGAACGCGTTCGAGCAGACTGCGCTCAAGCTGAAAGGACTCACGAACGGCAGTGGTGCGGAGTGGGAGAAGGCTGCCGCGCTCGGCCGCTCGATCGATCCGAACAATGGCCTGTATGGCGGCGGTCAGGCCGAGACCGCCCAGGCGGAAGTTCTCCACCGGCCGACGCCCGCCCCGGCGCCGACGCTCGACTTCGATCTCGACTCTACGCAGAGCGCCGAAGCGGCCAAGGCCGACGTCGATTTCGATCTGGGTACCGGCACGCACGAAGCTTTGCCGACGGAACAGAGCGCGTTTTCGGCTGGCGGCACGCTGAAGATGAAGATGGGCAAGGAGGAAGAGCGCTCCGCGAGCAGTGCGCTCGATTTCGACTTGGGCGGAGGCGACAAGACCAAGCCGCCGGATCTGGGCCTGGATTTCGAGCTCCCAGCTTCGCCGAGCTCTGTCGAGCAGCCTGCCGCACAAACTCAGGCGGCGGACAAGGCCGGCGGCATAGATTTCGATCTTCATCTCGATACCGAGGCTCCGAAGGCGGAGTCGGGCGCGAGTACGGCGCAGGCGCCGATCGATCTGTCCTCCATCAGCCTGGATCTTGGGGGCGCAGGCGAATCGACGGCACCCGCCACGCAGACCGACCCCAAGTGGCAGGAGGTCGCCACGAAACTCGATCTGGCAAAGGCCTACGAGGACATGGGGGACAAGGATGGTGCCCGCGAGCTACTAACCGAGGTACTGAAGGAAGGCGACGCCGCGCAGAAGGGTCAGGCGCAGCAGATGCTGTCCAGCCTCGCCTGACGCCGTAGACCACACTTAGCCACGGATCGACCGCGACAACTGCGGGCGCCGTGGCTAAACTTTTTCCGGGATGAGAATCGCGCTCGGCCTTGAATATGACGGGAGCCGCTTTCTGGGCTGGCAGACCCAGCCCGGCGGCGGCACCGTGCAGGACGCGCTCGAAGCGGCCTTGGGGGCGATCGCCGGCGAGCAGGTCGACGTGACCTGTGCCGGCCGCACCGATCGTGGCGTCCACGCGCGCGAGCAGGTGGTGCACTTCGATACGACGGCCGAGCGCCCGCTCACCGCGTGGGTTCGCGGTGTCAACGCGGTGCTTCCGGGGTCAGTCGCCGTACTGTGGGCCAAGCCCATGCCTGCGACCTTCCACGCGCGCTATAGCGCGCGGTCGCGAACATATCGCTACATGTTACTGAACAGATCGGTGCGCCCGGCGCTCGCCGCGAGCTACGCCGGATGGTTCCATCTGCCGCTCGACGTCACAGCAATGCGCGATGCTGCCGCGCTCCTTCTGGGCGAACATGACTTCTCCGCTTTCAGGTCCGCCGAGTGCCAGGCGAAGTCACCCCGCCGCAGCTTGCTTCGCCTCGACATCGAGCGTCGCGGCGAGCGCATTGATTTTGTCCTCACCGCGAACGCGTTCCTGCATCACATGGTGCGCAATCTGGTCGGAACTCTGGTCTACGTCGGCAAGGGCAAGCACCCGGCCTCATGGGTGAGCGACGTTCTCGAGTCGCGCGACCGGGCGCGCGCGGCCCCGACGTTCTCCGCCGAAGGCCTGTACCTCGAGGCGATCGACTATGCGCCTGCGTGGGGATTGGACCTTGCGCGGGGCGAGCTCACGGCCTTGCCCCTGGCGTTCTGACGATGCGCACCAGGGTGAAGATTTGCGGCATTACCCGAGCCGCGGATGCGCGGGCCGCGGCGCAAGCCGGCGCCGACGCGATCGGGCTGGTGTTCTATCCGCCGAGCCCGCGATACCTGAGCCTGGATCAGGCGCGTGCGCTGCGGCGCGCCCTGCCGCCGTTCGTCAGCTCCATCGCGCTGTTCGTCAATCCTTCCACCGAGGAGGTGCAGCGCGTGCTCGAGACGGTGCGTCCCGAAGCCTTGCAATTCCATGGCGAGGAGACCCCCGAGTTCTGCGAGCGCTTCGGGGTGCCTTACCTCAAGGCGTGCCGGGTGAGGCCAGGCGTCGATTTGCTAGAATATCTGCGGCCCTACAGCGGCGCGAGCGGCTGGCTCGCAGACGCCTACGTCGAGGCTTACGGGGGTACCGGGACGAGCTTCGACTGGTCGGTCGTGCCACAGCAGCGACCCCTGCCGCTGGTCCTCTCGGGGGGGCTCACCTGCGACAATGTCGGCGACGCAATTCGCATCGTGCGTCCGTGGGGCGTGGACGTTTCAAGCGGTGTCGAGTCGGCCAAGGGGATCAAGGACGCCGGCAAGATCGCCGCGTTCATCGAAGAGGTCAGGAATGCAGATGGTTGAGTTGCCGGACGCCCGGGGTCACTTCGGCCCCTACGGCGGCGTGTTTGTGGCCGAAACGCTCATGCACGCACTCGACGAATTGCGCGCTGCCTACGAGCACGCGCGCGGCGACGAGGAATTCCAATCCGAGCTGCGCTACGAGCTCAAGCACTATGTCGGCCGACCCAGCCCCGTGTACCACGCCAAGCGCCTGTCGCAGAAGTACGGCGGCGCGCAGATCTTCCTCAAGCGGGAGGACCTGAACCACACGGGTGCGCACAAGATCAACAATACCGTGGGCCAGGCGCTGCTGGCGCGGCGCATGGGCAAACCGCGCGTGATCGCAGAAACCGGGGCGGGACAACACGGCGTAGCCACGGCGACCGTCGCGGCGCGTTACGGCATGGAATGCGTCGTGTACATGGGCTCGGCGGACGTCAAGCGCCAGGCGGCCAACGTCTACCGCATGAAGCTCCTCGGGGCGAGGGTGGTGCCGGTCGAGTCGGGCTCGAAGACGCTCAAGGATGCGCTGAACGAGGCGATGCGCGACTGGGTCACGAACGTCGAAAAGACCTTCTACATCATCGGCACGGTGGCCGGCCCGCATCCCTATCCGATGATGGTGCGCGATTTCCAAGCCGTGATCGGGTACGAATGCCTGCAGCAAGTTCCCGAGATGGCCGGCAAGCATCCTGACGCGGTAATCGCCTGCGTCGGCGGCGGTTCCAACGCGATCGGAATCTTTCATGCGTACCTCGGCATGGACAAGGTGCGGCTGATCGGGGTCGAGGCCGCAGGTGAAGGGCTCGCCACGGGCAGGCACGCCGCATCGCTTGTTGCCGGCCGGCCGGGCGTGCTGCACGGCAATCGCACTTATCTGTTGCAGGACGCCAACGGGCAGATCACGGAAACGCACTCGATTTCTGCCGGCCTGGACTATCCCGGCGTCGGTCCGGAGCACGCGTGGCTGAAGGACAGCGGCCGCGCCGAATACGTGGCGGTGACGGACGACGAGGCGCTGCGGGCATTTCACGACTTGTGTCGCTACGAGGGCATCATTCCGGCGCTCGAGTCGAGCCACGCGGTGGCCTACGCCGCGAAAATCGCCCCCGATCTGCCCAAGGACGCGATTCTCCTCGTGAACCTGTCCGGGCGCGGTGACAAGGACATGCACACCGTGGCCGAGCGATCCGGGATCCAGTTCTGACCATGTCGCGCATACGATCGCGCTTCGCGGCGCTCGGCAAGGCTGGGCGCAAGGCGTTGATTCCGTACATCACGGCGGGCGATCCCGATCCGTCGCTCACGGTGCCGCTGCTGCACGCGCTGGTCGAGGCGGGAGCGGACGTTCTCGAGCTCGGGGTCCCGTTTTCCGATCCGATGGCCGACGGTCCGGTCATCCAGCGTTCGTCCGAGCGCGCCCTGGCGAAGCACGTCCGACTTTCCGACGTCATCGAGATGGTGCGGGAATTTCGCACCCGCAATGCAGAGACGCCGGTTGTTCTGATGGGCTACGCGAACCCGGTGGAAGCGATGGGTGCGCAGACTTTCGTGGCGCGGGCGGCCGCTGCCGGAGTCGATGGGGTGATCGTCGTCGATTACCCGCCCGAGGAATCCGCGCAGTTTGCCGAGCTCGCCAAGCGCGGCGGTCTGGACGTGATTTTCCTGCTGGCGCCGACCTCCACCGCGGCGCGCATCAAGGAAGTGGCGCGTGCCGGAAGCGGCTATCTCTATTACGTGTCGCTCAAGGGCGTGACGGGCGCCGGGCACCTGGATCTGAACGACGTTGCATCGCACCTGCCCGCAATTCGCGCTGCCACGACGCTGCCCATCGGTGTCGGTTTCGGAATTCGCGACGCCGAATCGGCGCGGCAAGTGGCCGAGATCGCGGATGCCGTGGTCATCGGCAGCCGGATCATCCAGGAGATCGAATCGGCGGGTCCCGACAACGCGGTCGCGCGCGTCAAGGACCTGTTGCGACCGATTCGCGCCGCGCTCGATCGACGCCCATGAGCTGGCTGCAGAAACTCCTCCCGCCGAAAATTCAGCGTACGGTTGGCGGCGGGCGCAAGACGGTGCCCGAGGGCCTGTGGACCAAATGCCCGGAGTGCGACGCCGTGCTCTACAGCACGGACCTCGAGAAGAACCTCAACGTGTGCCCGAAGTGCGGCTTCCATCAGCGATTGGGCGCGCGCGCTCGGCTCGATGCCTTGCTCGATGCCGACGGGCGCTTCGAGATCGGGGCGGACGTGCTGCCAGTAGACAGCCTCAAGTTCAAGGACTCGCGCCGCTATCCGGAGCGACTCGCCGAGGCCCAGGAGCAGACGGGGGAGACGGACGCTCTCGTAACGCTGCAAGGCTCGATCAAGTCTATCGGCGTGGTTTGCGCGGCGTTCGAGTTCGAGTTCATGGGCGGCTCGATGGGCTCGGTAGTCGGCGAACGCTTTGTGCGCGGCGTGCGCGTGGCGATCGAGCAGAAGCTCCCGTTCGTGTGCGTGTGCGCGTCCGGCGGCGCGCGCATGCAGGAGGGGCTGCTGTCTCTGGCGCAGATGGCCAAGACCACGGCCGCGGTGGCCGAGCTCGCCGAGCGCAGGCTGCCTTTCATCTCCGTATTGACCGACCCGACGATGGGCGGGGTTTCGGCCAGTTTCGCGATGATCGGCGATGTCGTCATCGCGGAGCCCAAGGCGCTGATCGGCTTCGCGGGTCCGCGCGTCATCGAGCAAACCGTTCGACAGAAGCTCCCCGAAGGCTTCCAGAGGGCCGAGTTTCTGCTCGAGAAGGGCGCGATCGATCTGATCGTGGATCGGCGCCAGATGCGCGACAAGCTCGCCTCGCTGCTCTCGATGCTGCAGGATCTCCCCGCGGAGCAAAGCAGCTGAACACGCTTGCCGGGTGGCTCGAGTACATCGAGCGCCTGCATCCGCAGTCGATTGCGCTCGGGCTAGACCGTGTGCTGCCCGTGCTGGACCGGCTCGACGCGCGACCCGAGTGCCCGGTGGTGACGGTCGCGGGCACCAACGGCAAGGGCTCGGTGTGCGCGATGCTCGAGGCGATGCTGCGCGCAGGTGGCTACCGCGTGGGTCAGTACACTTCGCCGCATCTGGTTCGCTACAACGAGCGCGTGCGTCTGGACGGTCGCGAGGCGAGCAACGAGCAGTTGTGTGACGCGTTTGCCGCAGTGGAACGGGCGCGTGGCGCCACGCCGCTCACGTATTTCGAATTTGGCACGCTCGCGGCGGCGTGGTTGTTTGCGCGGTCCGGCCTCGACGCACTGGTGCTGGAGGTTGGCCTGGGTGGCCGCCTGGACGCGGTAAACGCGATCGACGCCGACTGCGCCGTTCTGACCAGCATCGGCATCGATCATGTCGAGTATCTGGGTACGACGCGCGAGTCAATCGGGCGTGAGAAGGCCGGAGTCTTCCGCCGCGGCCGTCCCGCGGTGATTGCCGATGCATCGCCGCCTGCTTCGGTGCTGGAGCACGCGGCGGCCGTGGGTGCGCAGGTGTTTCTGATCGGGCGCGATTTCGGCTATGCGAGCGAAGACGGCGCGTGGCGCTACTGGGGGCACGGTGGCGTGCGTTCCGGCCTGGCGCATCCCGCATTGCGTGGCGCAGTGCAGTTGCGCAATGCCGCGGCGGCCTTGTGCGCGCTGGGCGCGCTGCGCGACCGCGTCCCCGTTGGAATGCAGGCGGTGCGCGAGGGACTTGCGCGGGTCATCCTGCCGGGCCGCTTCCAGACATTGCCGGGCCGGCCGCAGGTGGTCCTGGACGTCGCGCACAATCCCGAGGCGGCCCGTACGCTCGCGGCGAACCTCGGTGCGGGCGGTTTCGCGCCGCAGACCATCGCCGTGTTCGGCATGATGCGGGACAAGGACATTCCGGCTGTTGTGCGCGAGGTCGCGCCGCGCTTCACGCGCTGGCATCTGGCGAGCCTCCCCGGACCGCGCGGCTGCACGAGCGCCGAACTGGCCGCGATCCTGCGGGCCGTTGGCGCGGAGAGTGAAGCGAGCGAGCACGCGTCGCCGGTAGAAGCGTACGTCGCGGCGCGGGAACGCGCGCAACAGGATGATAAAATTGTCGTGTTTGGATCGTTCGTGACAGTCGGCAATGTGATGGCTCATCTCGAGGCGGAACGCGGCGGAGCAGGCGGTCGTGGCTGAGTCGCCCGATGTCAACACCCTGAAGCGCCGCGGCCGCAGGCGACTCGTAGGCGCGATCGCGCTGGTGTTGCTTGCGGTCATCGTGCTGCCGATGGTGTTCGATACCGAACCGGGGCAGGGCGTTGCGCCGGTAAGTGTCCGTATCCCGAGCGAAGACAGCCCGTTCTCACCGGCGGTGCAACCGAAGCCCGCGCCTGCGCCCGCTGTCGAAGCCGCGAAGTCGCCGGCGCAAGCGGCCAAGCCCGCGCCTGCGGCGAAGCCCGCTGCCAAGCCTCCCGCGGCGGCGGAGCCGCACGCCGCCGTTGAAAGGAATGCCGCGGCCGAAGCCGAGCGCGAGCGGGCCGAGGCCGCTTTGGCCGATGTCGAATACGTCGTGCCGGTCGCGGCGCTTTCCAGTCGCGACAAAGTCAAAGAACTCACGCAACGGCTCGCAGCGGCCAAGCTGCCCTACTACACCGAGTCGATCGCGACGGCGGGCGGTCAGGTCACGCGCGTGCGGGTTGGCCCGTTCGCAAATCGTGAAGCCGCCGACAAGGCGGTACAGAAGCTGAAGAGCCTCGGCCTCAAGCCCGGCAACGTCACCACGAAATCCGGATGACCTGGCTGGACTATGCTGCGCTCGGCGTCATGGCCGTGTCGGTGGCGTGGGGGATCTGGCGCGGGGTGGTGCGCGAAGTCATCTCCGTAGGCGGCTGGGTGCTCGCGTTCATGGCGGCGAACGTGCTGGGCGTGCCGCTGGGCGAGGCGCTGCCGCGCGCGATCCCGTCCGTCGAGCTGCGCATGTTGCTGGCGTTCGTCGGCGTATTCATCGTGACGCTCGCGCTCGCGTCGCTGGCGGGTGTGTTCGTGTCAAAACTCGTCAAGACCGCCGGGCTGGAGGGGCTCGACCGTCTGCTGGGCGCGCTATTCGGCATCGCTCGCGGCGCGCTGATCGCCGTGGCTTTCGCGGTTCTTGCCGGCCTGACAGCCTTGCCGCGCCAGCCAGCATGGCGCGATTCGGTGGTTGGGCCGCCTCTGGCGCGCACCGCGCAAATGCTGGAACCCTGGCTGCCCCGGGCCCTGGCTTCCCGCCTGCGATATGATTGATCCCTGACGACGGGCAGGCAGCTCTCCCATGTGTGGAATACTCGGAATCGTTGCGCGCACGGCGGTGAACCAGCTGCTCTACGACGGGCTGCTGCTCCTGCAGCACCGCGGGCAGGATGCGGCCGGCATCGTCACCAGCGAGCACAAGACGTTCCACATGCAGAAGGGCAGCGGGATGGTGCGCGATGTGTTTCGCACGCGAAACATGCGATCCCTGCCCGGCAACATCGGCATCGCGCATTGCCGCTATCCCACCGCTGGCTCGGCCTTCAATACTGCCGAGGCTCAGCCGTTCTACGTCAACTCCCCGTTCGGAATCGTGCTCGGCCACAACGGCAACCTCACGAATGCCGATCAGCTGAAGGACGAGATGTTCCGCCAGGACCTGCGGCACATCAATACGAACTCCGACTCGGAGGTGCTGCTGAACGTCCTGGCGCACGAGCTGGAGAGCACGTCGGTTCGCTTGCGGCTCGATCCGCAGACGATCTTCACCGCGGTGTCGAACGTGCACCGACGGTGTCGCGGCGCGTACGCGGTGATCGCGATGATCGCCGGCTACGGAGTGCTGGCGTTCCGCGACCCGTACGGCATCCGGCCTGCGGTGATCGGCTACAACGAGACCGACCGCGGCACCGAGTACATGGTCGCTTCGGAATCGGTGGCCGTCGACGCCCTGGGCTTTCGCGTGCTGCGCGACGTGGCCCCTGGGGAGGCGGTGCTGATCGACGAGGACGGCAACTTTCACAGCCAGCAGTGCGCGCCGAAGTCGCACCTGAATCCATGCATCTTCGAGTACGTCTATCTCGCGCGGCCCGATTCGCTGATCGACGGCGCGTCGGTCTACGAGGCGCGCCTTAACATGGGCGAGAAGCTGGCTGAGAAGATTCGCCGGCAGTACCACCACCTCGACATCGACGTGGTGATACCGATTCCGGACTCGAGCCGACCTTCGGCGCTGCAGCTCGCGCTCGGGCTGGGAGTGCCGTACCGCGAAGGCTTCGTCAAGAACCGCTACATCGGCCGCACCTTCATCATGCCGGGCCAGGCCGTGCGGCGGCGCTCGGTGCGCCAGAAGCTGAATGCGATCGGGATGGAGTTCCGCGGCAAGAACGTGCTGCTGGTCGACGATTCGATCGTGCGCGGCACGACCAGCCAGGAGATCGTCCAGATGGCGCGCGAATCCGGCGCGCGCAGGGTGTTCTTCGCGTCGGCGGCGCCTCCTGTGCGCTTCCCGAACGTCTACGGCATCGACATGCCGACCCGCGCCGAGCTGATCGCCGCGCACCGCAGCGAAGAAGAGGTGGCACGCGAGATCGGCGCGGACGCGCTCGTCTACCAGGACCTGGCGGAGCTCGAGGACGCCGTGCGGCGCGTCAACCCCAAGCTCGTGACTTTCGAGACGTCGTGCTTCGACGGGCGCTACATAACGGGCGACGTCACCAGCGACTACCTGCGGGCAATCGAGTCGCGCCGCGACGCGGCGCGCGATTCGGGGGACGAGTCGGACAGCGCGCAGCTCGACCTGAATCTGGTGACCTCCGACTGAAGCTGCCCGAGGCCCCCCCGGGGGGGCCTTTACCCTCGCGCGGGGCGGGTCTAGAATCGTGTCTGCGCCGATTTGAAACCACAGCTTGCGGGCGCATTAAAAATGCTGCTAAAGCGTGCCGAAAACCCGGTCCGCGCAGCCGGGTTTTTTTGTGCCCGCAAGCAAAGGATGTGATGCGATGAGCAATTCACTCGAGCTTGCGACTCTGGGCGTGCGCGCCGGTCAACTGCGCAGCGATTTCCACGAGCACTCCGAGGCCCTGTTTCTCACGTCGAGCTTCGTGTTCGACAGCGCGCGGCAGGCCGCGGCGCGCTTTACGGGCGGCGAAGAAGGCTTCGTCTATTCGCGCTTCACGAATCCGACCGTAAGCATGCTGCAGGACCGGCTGGCCGCAATGGAAGGAGCCGAAGCCTGCGTCGCGACTGCTTCCGGCATGTCGGCAATCCTGGCGTTGTCGATGGCGCTGCTCAAGGCGGGGGATCACGTGGTCTGCTCGCGGGCCGTGTTCGGCACCACGGTGCAGCTCTACTCGGGGATCCTGGCTCGCTTCGGCGTCGAAACGACGTTCGTATCCCCGACCGATGTCGGCGAGTGGGAACGCGCGCTAAGGCCTGCCACGAAGCTGTTCTTCCTCGAAACGCCGTCGAATCCCCTGACCGAGGTGTCCGACATCGCGGCGATCGCCGCGGTCGCGCACCGGGCGGGGGCGCTGCTGGTGGTGGACAACTGTTTTTGCACGCCCGCCCTGCAGAGACCGCTGGCGCTCGGGGCGGATCTGGTGGTCCATTCGGCGACCAAGTACCTCGATGGTCAGGGCAGGGTACTCGGCGGGGCGATCGTCGGTCCGCGCAAGCTTGTGATGGAGGGCATATTCGGTTTCCTGCGCACCGCCGGCCCTTCCTTGTCGCCGTTCAATGCCTGGGTGATCTTGAAAGGGCTGGAAACGCTGCAACTGCGCATGCTCGCCCAATCGGCCAACGCACTCGAGCTGGCGCGCTGGCTGGAGGCGCACCCGCGCGTGGCGCGCGTGCACTATCCGGGGCTGCCGTCGCACCCACAGCACGACCTGGCAAGCCGCCAGCAACGCAGCGGCGGAGCCGTCGTGTCGTTCGAGGTCGAGGGAGGTCGCGCGGCGGCGTGGAAAGTGATCGACTCGACCCGGCTGATATCGATCACCGCAAACCTCGGCGATACCAAGACGACCATCACGCATCCCGCCAGCACCACGCACGGCCGCCTCTCCGCCGAGGCGCGTGCGGCCGCCGGGATTTCGGAGGGCTTGCTCAGGGTCTCCGTAGGGCTCGAGGCGGTGAGCGACCTGCGCTCGGATCTGGAGCGCGGCCTGTCGCAGATCTAGAAGTACACGAGGCGCGGCGCGCCGTCCTCGACGAGCAGGTAGCCGCCGCGGCCGTACCAGTCGGGCAGTACCCAGCGCTCGCAGCTCCGGCCGGCGACGGTGAGCAGGTGGTGCGCCGGCCGGTGCGTGTGGCCGTGGATCATCCGGGTTACGCCGTACCGCTCGAACGCCTCGCGCACCGCCTCCGCATTGACATCCATGATTTCGGCGGCCTTGTCCTTCTTGCTTGCCTCGCTCTGCGCGCGCAATGCCTGGGCCCGCTCGCGCCGCAGGGCGAGCGGCGCGGCGAGGAGCTCGCGCTGCCAGGCTTCCGATCTGGTCGTCGTGCGCCATGCCATGTACTCGTGGTCGTCGGTGCACAGCGTGTCGCCATGCATGAGCAGCGTGGCGATACCGCCCACCTCGCGCACGCTGGGGTCCGCGAGCAAGCTCGCACCGCAGGCGTCGATGAACGCCTTGCCTACGAGAAAATCCCGGTTGCCCTGCATGAAATAGAGCGCGACCCCGCCTCGCGTCAGAGCACGAAAGGCGTCTGCGACCTGCCTGGCCAGCGGATCGCCGTCCGGTGCGCTGAGCTCGTCATCGCCGATCCAGTATTCGAACAGATCGCCCAGCACGTACAGCGCATCGGCTCGCGCTGCTTCTTCGGCGATGAAGCGCAGGAATCGGTCGACGGTGGCGGGTCGTGCCGTCGAAAGGTGCAGGTCCGACGCGAAGAGGATTCGCGCCACTACTTTCCGGAGACCACCTTCATCGACTCGATGACCACCGCTTGTCGCGGCACGTCGCGCGGAAACGGTCCTCCGGCACCAGTTGGCAGCTTTGCAATCTTGGATACCGTTTCCATGCCGGACACGACTTTGCCGAACACGGCGTAGCCGTGGCCGTCGCCGCGCGGATCGCCCCAATCGAGGAATGCATTGTCGGCAACATTGATGAAGAACTGAGCTGTCGCCGAATCCGGGTTTGCCGTGCGCGCCATCGCGATCGTCCCCGTGACGTTCTTCAGGCCAGCCTTGACGCCCGCCTGCGCCTCGTTGGGGATCGGTTTATCGGTCGGCTTCTGACCGAACTGCTGGTCGAAGCCGCCGCCTTGGATCATGAAGCCGTCGATCACCCGGTGGAAGATGGTTCCATCGTAGTGGCCGTTGCGAACGTAATGCAGAAAGTTCTGCACCGTCAGCGGGGCCTTCGCGGGATACAGTTCCAGGCGAATCGTTCCCAGGTTGGTCTTTAAGTCGACTTGTACTTCGGCGCCGACTGCGCCCGGTGATACGGCAGCGGCCGAGAGCATGACGAGCGGAGTCCAGAGCTTAATGAGCTTCATCGGTTCGTAGCGGTGATTGTGTTATACTTTTCAACGGCCTACGACACCAACCATTCTAGAGCAAGGTCCGTCCGCCGACAACTCTGGCGACCGCTTTTTTTGCGCTGCAAGACCGGGCCGCCTCGCGAAGTCCGCACATGCTGCAGATCTACAACTCGCTCGGCAGACAGAAGCAGGAGTTTGTTCCTCTGCGCCCGGGCGAAGTGCGCATGTACGTGTGCGGCATGACCGTCTACGACCTGTGCCATCTGGGCCACGCGCGCGTCTTGGTGGTGTTCGATGTCGTGCGCCGGTGGCTGCGTGCGGGCGGCTACCGCGTCACGTACGTGCGCAACATCACGGACATCGATGACAAGATCATCCGGCGCGCTGCCGAAAGCGGCGAGGCGATCGGCGAGCTGACCACGCGCTTCACCCGCTTTATGGAGGAGGATGCCGCCGCGCTCGGGGTCGAGCCGCCCGATCACGAGCCGCGCGCAACGCAGTTCGTGCCACAGATGATCGGCATGATCGACGAGCTGGAGCGGCGTGGCCTCGCCTACCGATCCGCCAGCGGCGACGTCAATTTCGCGGTGCGCAAGTTTCCGAGCTACGGGATGCTCTCCGGCAAGTCGCTGGACGAATTGCGTGCGGGCGAGCGCGTCGAGGTAGACGTCTCCAAGCAAGACCCGCTCGATTTCGTCCTGTGGAAGCGCTCCAAGCCCGACGAGCCGAAATGGGATTCCCCCTGGGGCGCGGGGCGGCCCGGATGGCACATCGAATGCTCGGCGATGAGCTGCGCGCTGCTCGGCCGGCATTTCGACATCCATGGCGGGGGCCAGGATCTGCAGTTTCCGCACCACGAAAACGAGATTGCGCAGTCCGAGGGCGCGAGCGGCGTCAAGTTCGTCAATTACTGGATGCACAACGGCTTCGTGCGCGTGGACGACGAAAAGATGTCGAAATCGCTCGGCAACTTCTTCACGATCCGCGACATCCTGAAGCAGTTCGATCCGGAGGTCGTGCGCTTCTTCATCCTGCGAGCGCACTATCGCAGCCCGCTGAACTACTCCGACGCCCATCTGCACGACGCGAAGGGCGCTCTCACGCGGCTCTATACGGCGCTCAAGAGCGTCCCGCCCTCCGCTGTTGCGCCGGACTGGAGCGAGCCGCACGCGGTGCGCTTCCGTCAGGCGATGGACGACGACTTCGGCACGCCCGAGGCGATCGCGGTCCTGTTCGATCTGGCGAACGAGATCAATCGCGGACGCATGGATCTGGGTCCGCAGCTGCGCGCGCTCGCAGGCGTATTGGGCCTCTTGCAGCGCGACGCGCAGGCCTTCCTCCAGGGCGGGCCGGGCGCGGCGATGGACGACGCCGAGATTGCGCAGCGCATCGCGCGTCGCGCGGAATTGAAGCGGCGCAAGGACTACGCGGCCGCGGACGCGGAACGCAGGGCGCTCGAGGAAGCCGGCGTCGTGCTCGAGGACGGTCCATCCGGCACGGCCTGGCGGCGCAAGTAGGGTGCGCGCCGCGCTCAGTACTTGAAGTGCAGATCCTTGCCGATGATGGTCAGCTCGACGAACGAGCTGCCGTTGTGGTTGGTCGGCGAAAAGCCCAGATAGTAGCCGCCGGCGTCGTAATCCGACATCGCGTCGAGCGCCTGCATGAACGACTCGCGCGTGAGCCTCGGGCCGGCGCGGCGGATTGCTTCCACCATCACCTTGGCGCCGATGTAGCCCTCGAGGGAAGTGAACGAGAAGTCCTTCCTGCCGAGCAGCTTCTCGGCCGCCTCGCGGTACTCGGCGACCACCGGTACGGCGGCCTCGGTAGGAGGCGGTACGACCTGCGAGATCGCGACGCCGACGCCCTCTGGGCCGAGTTCCTGGGCCAGCGGGCTCGCCCCGGGGAACGAGTTGCTGATCATCTGCGCGGTGGAGCCGGCGCGTAGCGCGGCCTTGATGAAGTCCGAGGTCGTCTTGTACAAGGTAGTGAGAATGATGACGTCGGGGTTGCCCTTGAGCACCGCCTTCACACCTCCGGCGATGTCGGGATGCGCTCGATCCTTGAACGACGCCTCCGAAACCGGCGCCAGGCCGCGCTGCTTCAGTGCGCGTACCACGACCTCATTGTTCGCATTCCCGATCGGATCATCGTAGTGCACGACCGCGAAGCGCTTGATGCCGAATAGCGAGTAATGATCGACGATCTGCTGCAGCTCGTCGGCATAGCTCGCGCGGATGTTGTACACGTACTTGTTGAATACCCGCATCGGCGCGGCGCCGGTAAAGGGGCCGATGAACGGCACTTTGAACTTCTCCACGTACGGCAGCGCCGGGCCCGAAAGCGTCGCGCTCGCGTAGCCGTACAGCGCGAAGACCTGCAGCTCCTCGATCAGCTTCTGCGTATTGGCCCCGGCGCGCTTGGTGTCGTTGGCATCGTCCAGCGTCGCGAGCTCCAGGCGGCGGCCGTAGATCCCGCCGCGGTCGTTCACCTTCTTGAAATAGGCGAGCACCCCGTCGCGGATGTCTTCGCCCAGCTCGCGGTTGCTTCCGGAAAGCGGTGCCGACTGGCCGATCACGATCGTTGTCGCGGTCACGCCGGGAACCGGCGAGGCGGCCGACGCGCACATCGCGACCGCGAACGCCGCCAGCGCGCAGACCGAACTAAGAATTCGAGTTCTCATGCGTCTCCCCCTCGCAGCCGAGAACCCCCGGCGTGCGGGCTTCCCCTCAAT
>DASPRB010000159.1:0-9953 GCA_035624675.1 Burkholderiales bacterium | reverse complement strand
GTTCATCCTCGGCAAGACGGTGCCGTTCTTCCTCATCGGCTTCGCCGAGGTGGCGCTGATCACCGCGGTGGCGCTGCTATGGTTCCAGGTTCCGTTCCGCGGCAGTCCGCTCACGATGGTGCTCGGCGCGTCGCTCTTCCTGCTGAGCGCGCTGGGGCTCGGAATCCTGGTCTCGACGATCTGCCGCACGCAGCAGCAGGCGTTTGCCACCAACTTTTTCGTGCTGAATCCGCTCTTCACGCTCTCGGGCTTCGCCTTCCCGATCTCGAGCATGCCCCAGGCGCTGCAGTGGATAACGCTGGTCGATCCGCTGCGCTATTTTCTGATCGTCGTGCGCGGCAGCTTTCTCAAGGGAATCGGGGTCTCGTATCTCTGGCCTGAGCTCGCCGCCATGGCCGCCATTGGCGTTGTCCTGCTCGGCTTGAGCGCGCTGCGACTGCAGAAATCGGTGGACTGAAACAGGCTAGAGCATCGCCCCCGGCCGGTCGAGCGCGAATTCGCCCAGGCGCCCGGTGATCCACGCGAAGGCCTCGTCGACCGAATCGGTACGGTAGACGAGGTTCACGTCGGGCGCGCTGATCGTGCCGTTGCGCACCAGCGCGTCGAAGTCGATCACCTGGCGCCAGAACTTCGTGCCGAACAGAACGATCGGCATCGGCTTGGTCATCTTCTTCGTCTGCACCAGCGTGAGCAGCTCGAACAGCTCGTCGAGCGTTCCGAAGCCGCCCGGGAACACGATCACCGCCTTCGCCAGGTAGGCGAACCAGAACTTGCGCATGAAGAAGTAGTGGAAGTGGAACGCCAGCTCGCGCGTGACGTACGGGTTGTCGAACTCTTCCACCGGGATCGAAATGGTGAGCCCGACGTTCATGCCGCGCGCTTCGGCCGCGCCGCGGTTGGCGGCTTCCATGATTCCCGGACCGCCGCCCGTGCACACCACGAAGCGGCGCTCGCGGGAGTCGAGCGCCTTCGACCACTCGGTCAGGCGGAACGCGAGCTCGCGCGCCGCCTCGTAGTACTGCGACATCTCGAGGTCCGCGCGCGCGCGCTCCGGGTCGCCTTCGCCGAGCTGCGCCTGGCGCAGCTCGGCCTCGGCCTGGTCGCGCGGCCTGATGCGCGCCGAGCCCATGAACACGATGGTGTCGTCGACGCGGTGATGCTCGAAGCGGCTGAGCGGCTCGAGGTACTCGGCGAGGATGCGCAGCGCGCGCGCATCCTTGCTCTTCAGAAAGAAACGGTTGGTGTAGGCCTTGACCGGCCGGCGGGGCCTGTCCTTCATCGCGTGTCTCCCTGCGCCGGAAGCCTCCGGCAGGCACGGAGTCTAGCTCAGCGGCTCCAGGTCGCGCGCAGCAGCTGGTCTTCCTTGTTGTAGTGGAACTCGATCTCGCCCTTGTAGGCGTCGTGCACGCGCTCGGCGATGTCGCGCGCGATGTGCGTGCCGGTAGTCGTGACGAGCATGCCTTCCTTGGTGTCCTCGATCTTCATGATGCGCTCGAGCGGATGACCGGTCTTTTCCTTGCCTTCGCAGTTCACCACCAGCTGCTTGATCTCCGCCTTGTGCTGCTGCGCGAACGGGCCCTTGAGGGTCACGTAGCCGGCCGGATACTGGTCGTGCTTGCGGTGGCAGGCCGGGCAGCGCAGCTCGTGCGCCCCGGCGGGCGCGAGGTCCCAGGTCCAGCGGCCATGGTGATAGGTCGCGCCGCAGTCGGGGCACACCGTCGGCTCGGGCAGCTTGCCCTTGGTCTTGTAGCTGTCGTGCACCAGCTCCTGCAGCAGCTGCTCCCTGCGCAGCATCCGAAAACTGCCACGATCCTGTTTCATGATTGACCTTTCGTCACGATAGGTGGCCGGCGCTCAGGGAAGCTGCCCGTGCTTGCCGACGCTCACGCGCTTGGCCTGCGGGCCCTCGGCCGCGGGCTCCTCGATGAACTGCACCGCGGTGCCGACCGTGAGATCGTCGAACGAGGGCTCGACCACGTTGTCGCGGCTGAAGTACAGCTCGCGGCCGTCCGGCGTGGCGATGAAGCCGTAGCCTTCGTCGGCGAACAGCCGCGCGACGCGGCCGTGCTGCGCCACTTCGTGCAGCTTGACGTGGCCGCGCGCGACGCGCACCTCCTCCTCGAGCTGGCGCGTGACCGCGGCGAAGGCGTCGCGCAGCGCCACGTACACGTCCTCGTCGTGGTCGCGGTTGGCGACGATCTCGCGCCCGGGCACGCGCGCGTCGATGCGCACCTGGAACTGGCGGCCCTGCTTCTGGTGCCGGCCTTTTTCCTCGACCGTGACCCGACAGCTCATGAGGTGGGGGTGGAATTCGTCGAGCTTGGCGGCCTGGTCGCGGATGCGCGCCTCGAGCGCGTCCGAGCGCGGCATGTGACGTACGGTGATCTGAAGAGGAATTTGCATGGTGATCGGGCTTTCGGGCTGGTTACCTGGATTCAGGATAGCGGGGGAGCGGGGCGCGGGCTTGATATTGATCAAACCGGGCCCTTCGGCGGCCGGCGCCAGATCGACTCGCCGTCGCGCCAGACCTCGCGCACGCGGTGAAACGGCACCAGGTGGGTGCTGCCGTCGTCCTCGACGGCCTGGAAGGCGAAGCGCTCTCCCCGTTCCAGGTGCACGCGCCGGAACGGCACGCGCACCACGCGGCCGGCGACGTGATCTTCGTAGCCGATCTCGAACTCGCCCTTGCCGAACTCGGGGTCCCAGAGTATGCGGTGCAGCAGGTCCTGGATCGGAATCATGCGCGCGGCAGCCAGGCGTGTGCGCCCGGGCGAAGCTGCGGCAACTGGCGCGCCGCATCGAGCATCACGCGCGCGGCGAAGCGCACGGCATCGAAGCGCGCCTCGAGCAGCAGACTCTGATGCGCCTCGGCTTCGCCCGTGCCGCGGCGCTCGAGCACGATGCCCGAGGCGGCGGCCTCGAGCGAAGCGACATCGTCGACCTGGAACAGCTCGGTCTCCTCGCCGGCGTACAGCGGATCGCCGCGCACGTGCCGCTCGACTTCGGCGAGGCTCGCGCCCTGGGCGAGCTGCACGTACAGGTAGCGCTGCGGCCGGCCGTCTGCGGCGCGGCGCTCGCAGGCGAGCGCGGCCTGGACGCCGGCGATCCCTTGCAGCGCCGCGGTGCGATGCAGGGTGACGCCGGGGTGGGTGCTCGTCTCGGTCTGTCCGCGCGGGATCAGCGTCTCGAACACGCGCTGCAGCAGCGGCAGCGCGCCGGGCTGCCAGCCCGCGCCGACCACCGCCGCAACGCGATGCCGGCGAGCGGCTTCGCCGAGCGCGCGGTGGTGCGCCGCGAGTGCGCCGCCTTCCAGCGCGGCGCATTCCACCAGAGGCAGCCGCTGCTGCAGCAGCTCGCGCGCGACCTGGAGCGTCACCTGCGCGGGAACGCACACGAGCGCGATGGATGCCCGCTCGAGCTCGCGCGGATGGCCGGCGACCGCGACGTGCTCGAAGGGGTGCGGCAGCGCGCCGCGCGTGCGGCGCACCACGCCGGCCAGCTCGAATTCGGGCGCCTCGCGCAGCGCGTGCGCGCAGGCCTGCCCCAGCCGGCCGAAGCCGACGATCGCCAGGCGCAGCCGGTTCATGCGGCCGCGCCGGGCCCGGCGAAGTGCAGCCGCGCGATGCTGTCGACGACGCCCGCGACCTCGGCGTCGTCGAGCGGCGGCGCGCAGCGCGCGCGGTTCCAGGCGAGCAGCAGCTCGAGCACGACTTCCGGGTCGACTTCGTGCCACAGCAGGTGGCCGGCGAGCGAGGCGAGCGTGCTGTTGCGCTCGCCTTCGCCGACGCCGCGGCGCACCAGCTCGCGCCAGTGCGCGAGAGGATGCCCGCCGCGCCGGCTGGTGCTGTCGCTCAGCAGCCACTGCGGTAGCGGCGCGAGCCGCGCTGCGTCCGGTGCGCGCCCCCCCGCCCAGACGTAACGCCGGCCGGTCGGATGCACCGATGGCGGCGCGACCACGCAGCCGCCATCGCCACGCAGGTCGATGCCGGGGTACAGGCCGACGCGGTTGCCGATCCGGCCGCCGGGGTGCGCGAAGTACAGGTGCCGCCCGCCGCCGCCCGTCAGCGCCTCGACCGTCGCGGGGAGAGGCCCGTGCGCAGCCTCGAGCCGCACGAGGCTGTCGGCGCCGCCGTGCGCCGGATCGACGTCCAGCACCGCCAGTCCGGAGACGCGGCCGGTGACGATGCCGACGTTGGCCTGGGGCCAGCGCGCGAACCATTCTTCCACCTGGGCCGGCGTCGCCGCGTGGTCCTGGAACTCGAGCCAGGCGACGAGCGGACGCTTGCCGCGCCGCTCGATCGGGATCGCCGACCAGCCGCGCCGCAGGTAGCCGAGCGCCGCCTCCAGAGGGGCCATGCAGTGAAATATTCGACCCCCGAGGGACGCGGGCTTTTGACGTAAGTCAAGCCGGCTTCCGGGGGACAGGCGAACATGCGCAGAAGGAGCGCGAAGAGGATAGGTCATGTCGGTACGCATGAAGATGGATGAGGACGAGCGGGTGCAGATCGAGTTCCGCGGCCACGCGGACGACGAAAAGCTCGCGCGCTGCCGCGCGGCGTACGCGCAGCTGCCGCGGCTGAGATGGAAAGACGTGACCGTGGTGCTCGACAGCGCCGATGCATTCAAGCCGGGAGTGCGCGACCTGCTGCGCGCGCTGAGCGCGCGGACGAGCCGCTGCAGGCTCAAGCTTGTCGCCAACGGACGGGACGCGGCGCACGCCTGAGCCGCGCCGCGCGACGTGCAGGAGCTCGTCGTCAACGGCAGGACTTACCGGACCGGGGCGGACCCGGCCAAGCCGCTGCTGTGGGTGCTGCGCGACGACCTGGGACTCAAGGGAACGAAGTACGGCTGCGGCGTCGGCGTGTGCGGCGCCTGCGTGGTGCTGCTCGACGGCGCGCCGAACCACGCCTGCATGGTGCCGCTCGCGCGCGTGGGCGCGCGCAGCGTCACCACCATCGAGGGCATCGCCGCCGACCATCCGGTCGTGCGCGCCTGGGTCGCCGAGCAGGTGCCTCAATGCGGCTATTGCCAGCCGGGCCAGATCCTGAGCGCCGCGGCGCTGCTCGCGCGGTATCCCTCGCCGAGCGCGCGGGACATCGACGAGGCGATGTCGGGCGTGCTGTGCCGCTGCGGCACCTACGCGCGCATCTGCCGCGCGGTGCGCGCGGCCGCTGAAAACAAGCCGGGCGCGCCTGCAATCGCAGCGCTCCCTGCGCTGCTCGACGACCTGCCTGCCGATCCCGGCGCGCAGCTGAACGACTGGCTGTGGATCGACCGCAGCGGCACCGTGACGGTGATGATCAACCATTCCGAGATGGGGCAGGGCGCGCTCACTGGCCTTGCCGCGCTCGCGGCGGAGGAGCTCGACGTCGCGCTCGCGCGCGTGCGCACCGTGTTCGCTCCTGCGGATGCGCGCTACCGCAACGGCTACTGGGGCGAGCAGTTCACCGGCGGATCGAGCAGCATGCGCGGCGAGTGGACCACGCTGCGCGAAGCGGCGGCGATGGCGCGCGCGCGCCTGGTCGAGGTCGCCGCACGCCGCTGGGGCGTCGCGGCGGCCGAGTGCCGCACCGAGGACGGATTCATACGGCACCCGGCGAGCGGCCGTCATCTCGGCTACGGCGAGCTCGCCGAGGAGGCGGCGCGGCTCCGCGGTCCGCGGAGAGCGCCGCTCAAGGCGCGCGCAGCATGGCGCTACATCGGCAAACCGCTGGCACGGCTCGACATTCCGGCGATGTGCCTCGGACAGACGCGCTACGGCATCGACGTCGCGCCTGCCGGCGCGCTGGTCGCGGTGGTCGCCCGCTCGCCCGTATTCGGCGGCGGCGTGCGCAGCTTCGATGACAGCGCAGCGCGCAAGCTGCCGGGAGTGCGCGAGGTGCGCGCGATCGCGAGCGGCGTCGCGGTGCTGGCGGATGACTTCTGGTCGGCGCTGCGCGGACGCGACGCGCTGCGCATCGCCTGGCGTCCGGGCCGCAATGCGCGCCTGAGCGGCGCGCAGATCGAGCGGCGCCTGGTCGCAGCGCTCGGGCGCGGCGGCCGGTACGCGATCGAAGCCGTCTATCGCACGCCGTATCTCGCGCACGCCCCGATCGAGCCGATGAACTGCGTCGCGCGCGTCGACCGCGGCGGCTGCGACGTCTGGGTCGGGACGCAGCACCAGGCCGAGACGCAGGCGGTGGCGGCGCGCGTCGCTGGCGTGCCGAAGTCGAAGGTGCGCGTGCATACGCAGTTCCTCGGCGGCGGCTTCGGCCGCAGGCTCGAAACCGATTTCGTCGCCGAGGCGGTCGAGCTCGCCACGGCGCTCGGCAGGCCGGTGCAGGTGGTGTGGACGCGCGCGGACGACCTGCAGCACGACTTCTACCGCCCGGCGCACGCCGCGCGGCTGCAGGCCCGCCTGGGCGAAGACGGCCTGCCCGCCGAGTGGCGCATACGCGTCGCCGGGCCGCAGCTCGCGCTCGACGGCGTGCACTCGCCCTACGCGGTGCCGCTCGACGAAGCGCGCGTCGAGGTGCGCTCGCCACTGCCGACCGGAGCCTGGCGCTCGGTCGGCGCATCGAACAACGCCTTCGCCATCGAGTGCTTCGTCGACGAGCTGGCCGCGCGCGCCCGTCGCGATCCGCTCGAATACCGCCTCGCGCTGCTCGCCAGGGCGCCGCGCCATCGCGCGGTGCTCGAACAGGTGGGGCGCGGCGCGGACTGGGGAACTCCGCTCGATGCCGGCCGAGGACGAGGCGTCGCGCTGTACGAATCCTTCGGCAGCATCGCCGCGTTGGTGATCGAGGCGCGCGTCGAGGCGCGCGCGATCCGGGTCGAGCGCGCGGTGTGCGCGATCGACTGCGGCATCGCCGTGATGCCGGACGCGGTGCACGCGCAACTCGAGGGCAGCATCGCCTTCGGGCTGTCCGCCGCGCTCAAGGAGGAGATCCGCGTCGGCGCGGGGCGCGTGCGGCAGGCGAGCTTCACCGACTACCCGATCCTCACGCTGGCCGAGATGCCGGCGGTCGAGACGCACATCATCCCGAGCGATGCCGAGCCGGGCGGCGTCGGCGAGCCGGCAGTGCCGGTCGTCGCGCCGGCCCTGGCGAACGCGGTGTTCGCGGCGAGCGGGCGGCGCCTGCGCCGCCTGCCGCTGCGCCTACGATGACCACAGGAGGCGACCATGCCAAGCTTCGTCATGCTGACCCGAATCGATCCCGGAGCGCTCGGCAGCGCGCACGCGCTCGAGGAGCTCGAGAAGCGCGCCGCGGAGGCGGTGCGCAAGCAGTGCCCGAAGGTGAAGTGGCTGTCGAGCTACGCCGTGCTCGGGCCCTACGACTACGTGGACGTGTTCGAGGCGCCGGATATCGAGACCGCGGCCAAGGTCTCGACGCTGATGCGCGTCAGCGGCCGGGCGCACTCCGAGATCTGGGCGGCGACCGAATGGTCGAAATTCAAGAAGATGGTGCACGACATGCCGTCCTGAGCGCGCGCCTGCGGCGTCACGTCGAGTGGCTCGCCGGCGGTATCGGCGAGCGCAACGTGTGGCGGCCCGGCGCGCTCGCGGCGACTGCGGCCTATATCCGCGGCACGTTCGAGGCGCTCGGCTTCGCGGTCGGCGCGCAGCGCTACCGCGCGGCCGAGACCGACTGCGAGAACCTCGAGGTCATCCTGCCCGGCCAAACGGCGCGCAGCGAGATCGTGCTCGTCGGCGCGCACTACGACACGGTGCAGGGCAGCCCGGGCGCGGACGACAACGCGAGCGGCGTCGCGGCGCTGCTCGAGATCGCGCGCGCGCTGCGCGCGCGGCGGCTGGCGCGCACGGTGAAGCTGGTGGCGTTCGTAAACGAGGAGCCGCCGTTTTTCTACTGGGGCGAGATGGGCAGCAAGGTCTATGCGCGCGCGGCGCGCAGCCGCGGCGACGACATCCGGGTGATGCTCTCGCTCGAGATGCTGGGCTGGTACGACGACGCGCCGGGCAGCCAGCGCTATCCGCCGCTGCTCAAGTTGTTCTATCCGGCGCGCGGCGACTTCGTCGCCTTCGTCTCGAACCTCACCTCGCGCCGCGCGCTGCGCGAGACGGTGGCGGCGTTCCGCGCGCACAGCGACTTTCCGGCCGAGAGCCTCGCCGCGCCGGCCCTGGTGCCGGGCGTGTCCTGGAGCGACCAGCTCTCGTTCTGGCGCACGGGCTACCCGGCCGTGATGGTCACCGACACCGCGTTCTACCGCAATCCGCATTACCACCGCGCCTCGGATACCCCCGAGCGGCTGCGCTATCCGGAGATGGCGCACGTCGTCGAGGGGCTCGCCGCGACCGTCGCGGCGCTCGCCGGGGCGTCCTGACAACCGAGGAGAACCACCATGAAGCGCAAGCCCGTACTGCCAAAGACCGCCGAGCCCGAGTTGCAGCAGAGCGCGGATCGCAGCATCGCGCGCGACGAGAAGAAGAAGCGCATCGCGCGCCGCAGCCCGCAGCGCGACATCCCGCGCGTGGAAGGCGTCGAGCCGGGCGCGGCGCCGAAGAAGGAGTAGGCCGCGTGCACGAGCACGGCAAGCGGCGCGTGCTGCGGCTCGCCGAGCGAGTGTTCGGCGACGCGGCGCAGGCGCGCAAGTGGCTCAACCGGCCGAGTGTCCAGCTCGGCGGGCGCACGCCGCTCGAGATGCTCGACAGCGAGGACGGCGCGCGCCGGGTGGAGGAGCTGCTCGCGCAGATCGATGACGACGACCGCCTCGGCATCGACTAGCGCGCGTGGTCCGAAGCCGTTGACGCCGGGCGGTCGCAGGCATATGGTACATATCGACTAGCGGGAACCGTCTATCGCCTTGTTGATCTGAATGTCCGCCTGCGCGGCATGACGAGCAGCCTGTTCATCTCGTTCGAGCTCCACTCGCCGTCGGCGAACCTCCACCACGTGGAGGATGCGATTGCCGCGCTCGGGCAGGCGGTTCGCGTGCACACGAGCTTCTGGTACGTCGAATCGGAGCTCGCACCGCAGGAGGCCGCCGCCAAGCTCTGGCAGGCGATGGACGAGCGCGACTCGGTGATCGTCGTCGACGCGAGCCACCACGAGGCCGGCTGGAAGCACGTGTCGATGGACGTGGCGGAATTCATCAAGACGCACTGGCGCCCCGAAGGCAAGCCGCCGGGCGCGCAGGAGCTTCCCAGGATCCTGGTTTCGCGCATGCGGCCGCAGGACGCCGCGCTGCTGCGTCCGCGGCCGCCCGCGGCGGAAAAGAACGCCGACCTCTAGCGCTACTTGCGGCCGTATCGCCCGACGAAGCTCGCCTTGGCGAGCGTATGGAAGTGGATGCTGAAGCCGATGTAGGCGGGCGATGCGTTCTGGTCCGCATCGATCTTGTCGATGTCCAGGGCGTAAAGGGTGAAGTGATAGTGGTGCGGCCGGTCGCCCTTGGGCGGGCACGGACCGCCGTAGCCGGGTGCGCCGAAGTCCGTGCGTCCCTGCACGCTGCCCGCCGGGGCGAGGTTGGCGTTCGGGTCGCCGGCGTTCCTCGGCAGCGAGCCGACGTCGGCCGGAATGTTGAACAGGACCCAGTGCCACCAGCCGCTTCCAGTGGGCGCGTCGGGGTCGTAGACGGTGAGGGCGAAGCTCTTGGTTCCCTTCGGGGCGCCTTTCCAGCTGAGCGCCGGCGAGACGTTGTTGCCGGTGCAGCCGAATCCCTTGTACACGAATTCCGCGCCGATGGTCCCGTTCTTCTTGATATCCGGACTGCTGAGTGACATCCCGGCGGCCTGAGCGCCCCCTGCGAGCACGAGGCCGGATGCGAGGAACGCCGCGAGCGAGATCTTCAACATGGGTGATTTCCTCCTTAAAGACCTGCGGCAGTATAGCGCCGCGCTCACCAGACGCGCTGCGGGCCTTCGATGAGCTCGCGCCAGAGCGTGGTGACGCCGTCGAGCTCGGCGCGCGCGATATCGGCGACGCGCGGCGCGAGGGACGGCAGCGCGTCGGGAT
>DASPRB010000035.1:0-42164 GCA_035624675.1 Burkholderiales bacterium | reverse complement strand
CGGGGCCGGGCCGGAACTGGGTGCTAGAATGCAAAAAGTCACACGCAAGGATCCCCAATGCGGATCGAAGTCCACGTGCACGCCGATATCCCCATTCTCGAGGGGGTGTCCAAGAAGCAAATCGAGCAGGCGCTCGCGCCGCTGCTCGAGTACCTGGATGCCGACGGCATCGCGGAGGTAAAAAGTCTCGAACCCGACGAGCCCGGCATCAAGTACGACGACAAGGAACTGATGCTTTACGTCTGCTGGACTGGCGAAATTGGGCGCAGCTTCCACCGGGCGCTGGACGAGGCGCTCGACAACCTCGGGCCATATTGCTACGAGGCGGTCGAGGTTGACGTCACCCTGTACCAGGAGAACGGCGACCAGGAGTCCCGGCTGCTGTTCGTCGGTCCCACCGCGCAGGCGATCCACGAGGCGCAGCGGCGCTGCATGGTGGAGGATGTCACGGCGCTGCTCGAGCGGCAGTTCAGCAAGGAGCACATCTCCGAGGTCGTGCTGCTGGTGAACGACCTTTTCGACCGCGACTGGAAGGAGAAGGCCTCGCAGCCGAAGCCTTCCGAGCGCGCGTTCGAGGCCTACACGCGTCCGAGCCGCAAGAACCTGCACTAGCGTTGGCCGGCCCCAAGTACCCGGGATTCGACACCCTCGCGCTGCACGCCGGGCAGTCGCCGGACGCGACGTTCGGCGCGCGCGCGGTGCCGATCTACGCCACCACCTCGTACGTGTTCCGCGACAGCGAGCACGCGGCGTCGCTGTTCAACATGGAGCGCGCCGGGCACGTCTACTCGCGCATCTCGAATCCCACTGTCGCGGTGCTCGAGGAGCGCCTGGCGGCGCTCGAGGGGGGCGTGGGCGCGATCGCCACGGCGAGCGGCCAGGCGGCGCTGCACCTCGCGGTCGCCACGCTGCTCGATGCAGGCCAGCACGTGGTGGCCTCGAACTCGCTCTACGGCGGCTCGCATAACCTCCTCGGGTACACGCTCAAGCGCTTCGGCATCGAGACCACGTTCGTCAGCCCGCGCGACCCGCAGAACTTCGCGCGCGCGATCCGGCCGAACACGCGCCTCGTGTTCGGCGAGACGCTCGGCAACCCGGGGCTGGACGTGCTCGACATCCCGCAGGTCGCGAAGATCGCGCACGCCGCGGGCGTGCCGCTACTGGTCGACTCGACGTTCACCACGCCCTGGCTGATGAAGCCCTTCGAGCTGGGCGCGGACCTGCTCTACCATTCGGCGACCAAGTTCCTCGGCGGGCACGGCGTCGCGATCGGCGGAGTGCTGGTCGATTCCGGCCGCTTCGACTGGGAAAAGAGCGGCAGGTTTCCGCAGCTCACCGCGCCCTACGAGGGCTTCCACGGCATGGACTTCGAGGAGGAGTCGGGCACGCGTGCGTTCCTGCTGCGTGCCCGGCGCGAGGGGCTGAGGGACTTCGGCGCCTGCATGGCCCCGATGACGGCGTTCCAGATCCTGCAGGGCATCGAGACGCTGCACCTGAGGATGCCGCGCCACGTCGAGAACACCCGCAAGGTCGTGCGGTTCCTGGCCGCGCACCCGATGGTCGATTCGGTCGGCTATCCCGAGCTCGCGTCGCACCCGGACCACGCGCTCGCGAAGCAGCTGCTGCCGCGCGGCGCCGGCGCGGTGTTCTCGTTCGACATGAAAGGCGGGCGCGCCGCGGGGCGCGCCTTCATCGAGAGCCTGCGCGTGTTCTCGCACCTCGCCAATGTGGGCGACGCGAAATCGCTCGTCATCCACCCGGCGAGCACGACGCACTACCGCATGTCGGACGACGACCTGAAAAAGGCCGGCATCGGCGCCGGCACGGTGCGCCTGTCGATCGGGCTGGAGGAGGCCGACGATCTGATCGAGGACCTCGAGCGCGCGCTGAGGGCTGCCCAGAAGGCCGCGCAGTGAACTTCGTCGTCGACGGCCGCACGGCGTTCGCCTACACGGCTGCGCATGCGATCGAGCCGGCCAGGCCGAGCGTCGTGTTCGTGCACGGCGCCGGCTACGACCACAGCTGGTTCGGGCTGCAGAGCCGCTACTTCGGCTATCACGGCCGCAACGTGCTCGCGCTCGACCTCCCCGGCCACGGGCGCTCCGAGGGCCCGCCGCTCGAGAGCGTGGAGGCGATCGCGGACTGGATTCCGAGAGCGATGGACGCGGCCGGAGTCGCGCGCGCGAGCCTGGTGGGGCACTCGCTCGGTGCGCTCGCCGTGCTCGAGTGCGCGGCGCGCCATCCGCAGCGCGTGGAGAGAATCGCGCTGCTCGGCGTGGCGTACCCGATGAGGGTGTCGGAGGTGTTCCTCGAGGCCGCGCGCCGCAACGAGCAGGCGGCCTACGACATGGATACCATCTGGGGACATGCGCCGCGCGTGCCGCTCGGCGCAAACCCGAACCCGGGCATGTGGATGTACGGCGATTCGCTCGCGCGCCTGGCGCGCCTCGCTCCAGACGTGCTCTACAAGTCGCTCAAGGCGTGCAACGACTACGCAGCGGGACTGGAGAGCGCGGCCAAGGTGAAGTGCCCCGCGCTGTTCGTGTTGGGCGGGCGCGACTTGATGACCCCCCCGAAAGGCGCCGAAGCGCTCGCGCGCGCCGTTCCCGGCAGCCGCGTGTTGCGTCTCGCCCCGAGCGGCCACTCGCTCATGGCCGAAGCGCCCGACGCGGTCCTCGACGCCCTAGTCGAGTTCCTCGGCTAGCGCACGCCCCACACCGCGCGGCTCACCGCCAGGCCGGTGAGCGTGCCGAAGGCGATCATGCCGACCGCAACCACGCCGAACATCGACGCGAGCCCGCCGTCGAATGCGAATACCGCGGCGCCGCCGCCGATCACGATCGCCAGGCGCACCGTCCCCGCTAGCACCGGCAGCAGCACTTCGCCGGCTCCCTGCGAGGCGAAGTACAACGCGAGGCCGATCGCGAGGAACGGATAACACAATCCCACCGTGCGCAGATAGCGTGTACCCGCATCGAGCACTCCGGCATCGGCGCTGAACAAGCCGACCCAACCCTGCGGATAGACGGTCACCGCGATGCCGATCGCCAGGCTGACCGCGCACGCGAGCGCGGCGCCGGTGAAGGCGATTCTCTTCGCGCGCCGCGCGCGGCCGGCGCCAACGTGCGCGCCGACCAGCGCCACCATCGCCTGGCCGACCGCGAATACCAGCGGCATCTGAAGCAGATCGAGGCGCAGTCCCACGCCATATCCGGCGAGCGCCGGCGCGCCGAAGCGCCCGACGAAGCCGGTAAGCACTACCGCGGTGAGCACGGTCTGCGCTGACGAGATCACCGAGATCCCGCCCACGCGCAGGATGTCGCGGAAATGACGGCGCTCGAAGCGCAGGTCTGCGATTCCCGGCCGCAGCAGGCTCGCCGGCCTGAAAACGACCGCGCTCATCGCCAGGCACGAAAGGCTGAAAGTGGTCACGTAGGCCACGCCCGCCCCGGCGATGCCCAGTCGCGGCATGGGCCCGAGGCCGAGCACCAGCGAAGCCGAAAGCGGCACGTGGATGCAGGCCGCCGCGCTGAGAGCGAGGGCGGGGACCAGCATGTTGCCGGTGCCGCGCAGCACGCTCGCCAGCGTATTGGCGAGCCATACCATGATCGCACCGCCGAACACCACGTTCGAATAGGCGAGCGCGTGCTCGACGGTCGCGCCGCGGCCGCCGAGCAGCGCGTAGACCGGGCGTCCGAAGGCGCTCAACAGCAGCGTGAAGGCCAGTCCGAGCGCCAGCGCGATCGCGAGCGCGTGCACCAGCAGCCGGCGCGCGGCGTGGAGATCGCCCGCGCCGAGCGCGCGTGCGATCGCCGATGCAACGCCGCCGCCCATGGCGCCGGCCGAAGTCATCTGCAGCAGCATGATCAGCGGAAACACGAGCGCCAGGCCCGCGAGCGGATCGGTGCCGAGCCGGCTGATGAAGTACGTGTCGCCGATCGAGATCATCGTCTGGAACACCACCAGCAGCACGCCCGGCGCCGACAGGCGCAGCAGGGCCGGCAGGATCGGCGCGCTGAGCAGGTGCCCAGTACGCGGGTCGGTGGCGACAACGCTCATCGCGCCAGCGTAGCAGGGCGCCGAACGCCCGGGCGCGCGTTTCACCGGCCTGGCGAGCGCGTTCCTTTTCCCGCTCCTGGCAGTGCTGCGGGGAAGATGAGCGCCGCGCCCCAGCCGAGCGCCACACCGGCGGCATCGGCGACCATGTCGGCCACCTCGAAGTCGCGGTAGCCGAGCCAGCCCTGCACGAATTCGAGCGCCACGCCGAGCGCCACGAAGCCGAGCGCGTAGCCGAGGCGGATGCGCCGCCCGGCGTACAGCTGGCAGAACCAGAACATCACCAGCCCGTAGCTGCCCAGGTGCTCGATCTTGTCTCCCTGGGCGAAGCCGAGCGAGGGCGGCGAATGCATCACCGAGCCGTACACGATGGCTGCCACCATCGCCCAGCCGGCGGCGAGCCAGAGGCTGCGCAGCTTCAAAACAGCCGCATCTGGCCGCCGCGGGAGGGCGGCACGAACTGCGCGCAGTCGAGGGCGCGGCGCGCGACGCCGCCGCGCTCCTCGCCGTTTAGCCCGAGGCGCCGGCACGCGATCTCGAAGCGCTTGGCGAGCAGCTCGGCGTAGTTGCCGGTGCCGGTCATGCGCGTGCCGAAGCGCGGGTCGCTGTCGCGCCCGCCGCGCAGCTGCTGCAGCACGCTCATCACGTGCTCGGCGCGCAAGGGATAGTGCGCCGCGAGCCATTCGCGAAAGATGCCCTTGAGCTCGTTCGGCAGCCTGAGCAGCTGATAGCCCGCCATGCTCGCGCCTGCGGCCGTGGCCGCCTCGAGCGATTCCTCGAGCGACTTGTCCGAGAGCGCCGGCACCACCGGCGCGACCATCACACCGACCGGCACGCCTGCCGCGGCGAGCGCGCGGATGGTGTCCAGCCTGCGCTGCGGGCTCGCGGCGCGCGGCTCGAGGCGGCGCGCGAGCGCGGCGTCGAGAGTGCCCAGCGAGACGAACACCTTGGCAAGGCTCGCGCGTCCCATCGGGCCGAGCAGATCGAGGTCGCGCTCCACGAGCGCGGACTTGGTGACGATGGTGAGCGGGTGCCGGCATTGCGCGAGCAGCTCGATCAGTCCGCGCGTGATGCGGTAGCGGCGCTCGATCGGCTGGTAGCAATCGGTGTTGGCGCCGAGCGAGATCGGCTTGGCGATGTAGCCGGGGCGCGCGAGCTCCTCGCGCAAGCGCTCGACCGCGTTCACCTTGGCGAACAGTCGGGTCTCGAAATCCAGCCCCGGCGAGAGCTCCAGGTAGGCGTGGCTCGGCCGCGCGTAGCAGTACACGCAGCCGTGCTCGCAGCCGCGGTAAGGGTTGATCGACAGCTCAAAGGGCAGGTCGGGCGAATCGTTCGATTGGATGATCGAGCGGGCGCGCTCCTCGGTGACCCGGGTCTCGAGCGCGGGCGGCGTCTCGTCCGCGCGGCTCCAGCCGTCGTCGAAGGCCTCGCGCGCGGCGCGCTCGAAGCGGCCCTGCGGGTAGGACAGCGCCCCGCGCGATTTGCCGGGGAGTTGTACGCGTGCTGCATGTACCACGACCGAGCGTGTTTCGCTTTTTGCGCCGTTCGGCATCGTAGAATCGACTTCCGTCTCCGCCACCTCGATACTGTATATATGATCAGTGAACGGCGCAACGTCGGCTTGCTCACCGCCTGCCAGGCGATGCTCATGACCAACAACTCGACGCTGATCTCGATCAACGGGCTCGCCGGCCTCGCGCTCGCCTCGCACCGCGGCCTCGCCACGCTGCCCGTGACCTTCTGGGTGCTCGGCGGCGCGCTCGCCACGATGCGCGCCTCGCTGCACATGAAGCGCGTCGGACGCCGCCGCGGGCTCATGGCGGGCACGCTGTGGGGCGTGGCGGGCGCGCTGCTGTGCGCGGCGGCCATCCGGCTGCACAGCTTCTGGCTGCTGTGCTTCGCGACGCTGGTGTTCGGCGTCTACAACGCCTACGGCCAGTACTACCGCTTCGCGGCGGCGGACGTCGCGAGCGTCCAGTTCCGGCCCATGGCGATCTCGCTCGTGCTCGCCGGGGGCCTGGTCGGCGGCATCCTCGGCCCCACGACCAGCCGGCTCACGGTCGACCTGCTGCCCGAGAAGTTCCTCGGCGCCTACCTCGCCCTGATCCTCGTGTCGCTCGCGACCATGGGGCTGCTCAATTTCATCCGTATCCCGCACGCCGGAGCGGCCGCACGGGCCGAGGCAGGTCGGCCGTTGTCCGAGATCGCGGCGCAGCCGAAATTCATCGTCGCCGTGGCCTGCGCGGCGATCAGCTACGGCGTCATGAACTTCCTCATGACCTCGACGCCGATCGCGATGGAGATCTGCGGCCATCCCTACAAGGCCGCCACTTTCGTCATCTCCTCGCACGTGGTCGGCATGTACCTGCCCTCGTTCATGACGGGCGGGTTGATCAGGCGTTTCGGGGCGCTGCCGGTGATGTTCGCGGGCGCGCTGCTCACGGCCACCGCGGTCGGCGTCGCGCTATCGGGTATCGCGGTGACCGATTTCTGGCTCGCCCTGGTGCTGCTCGGCGTTGGCTGGAACCTGCAGTTCATCGGCGCCACTACGCTGCTCACCGAGACCTACCGGCCCGAAGAACGCGGCCGGGCGCAGGGCGCCAACGACTCGGCGATCTTCATCATGATGGCGATCTCGTCCTTCTCATCGGGCATGATCGTCACGGATGCCGGTTGGCGCATCGTCAACTACGCGGCGCTGCCGCTGATCGCCTTGGTGATGGCGGCGATCGCCTGGCTCGCGTTGCGCCAGCGCGCGCACCGCGCGGCCGCCGCGTGACGACGCGCCCTCCGGCCAGCATCGGCCAGCGCCTGGAGGAGGTCGATACCCCGGCGCTGGTCATCGATCTGGATGCTTTCGAGCGCAATCAGAAGACTCTCTTCGGATGCGTCGACGGCAAAAGCGTTCGCGTGCGCGCGCACGCCAAGACGCACAAGTGCCCGGAGATCGCGCGGCGCCAGCTCGCCGCCGGCGCGGTCGGCGTGTGCTGCCAGAAGGTGTCCGAGGCCGAGGCGATGGTCGAGGGTGGCATCGCCGACGTGCTGGTATCGAACGAGGTGGTCGGCGCACCGAAGCTCGCGCGCCTGGCCGCGCTCGCGCGGCGCGCGCGCATCGGCGTGTGCGCGGACGACGCGGGCAACGTGCGCGAGCTCGCCGCCGCGGCGGCGGCGGCCGGTGCCCGGCTCGAGGTGTACGTCGAGATCGACGTCGGTGCCCGGCGCTGCGGCGTGCCGCCCGGCGAGCCGGCGCTCGCGCTCGCGCGCGCGATCGCGGCGCAGCCGGCGCTGCGCTTCGCGGGCTTGCAGGCCTACCATGGCGCCGCCCAGCACCTGCGCCCGTTGGCCGAGCGGCGCGCCGCGATCGAGGCGGCAGCGCGCGCCGCGCGCGCTACGCGCCACCTGATTGAGACGGCGGGCATCGCCTGCCCGACGGTCACTGGCGGCGGCAGCGGCAGCTTCGCATTCGAGATCGAATCCGGCGCCTTCGACGAGATCCAGCCGGGCTCCTACGTTTTCATGGACGCGGACTACGCGCGGAACGAGTGGGCCGCGCCGCTGCCGCGCTTCGAGCACGCGCTGTTCGTGCTCGCCACGGTGATGAGCCGTCCGACGCCCGAGCGGGCCGTGCTCGACGCGGGCTTGAAGGCCTCGAGCGTCGACTCGGGGCTGCCCACCGTCTGGCAGCGCCCGGGGCTACGCTACGCGCGCGCGTCCGACGAGCACGGCGTGCTCGAGATCGACGCCGGCGCGCTTGCGCCGGCGCTCGGCGAGAAGCTGCTGCTCGTGCCCGGGCACTGCGACCCGACCGTGAACCTGTACGACTGGTACGTGTGCGTGCACCGCGGCGCGGTCGAGGCGTTGTGGCCGATCGCGGCGCGCGGCGCGATCTATTAGAGAAAGCGATGCGCACAAGCGGTTACTACGGCTGGGTGGTGGTCGCATCGGCGTTCACACTCATGTTCGTGGGTTTCGGCGCGGCGTATTCCTTCGCCGCCTTCTTCAAGGCTTTCCAGTCCGAGTTCGACGCCTCGCGCGCCGGCGTGTCGTTGGTGTTCTCGGTGTGCGCGTTCCTGTGGTTCACGCTCGGCGCGCCGGGCGGCATGCTCGCCGACCGTCTCGGCCCGCGTCGCGTCGCCCTGGCGGGCGTGGCGTGCATGGTGGCTGCGCTCGCGCTGGCGAGCGTCGCGAGGTCCGTGGAGGTGCTCTACGTCACCTACAGCGTGGGCCTTGGCATCGGCATCGGCCTCACCTACGTCCCTTCGGTCGGCGCGGTCCAGCCCTGGTTCGTCGCCAACCGCGCGTTCGCCTCGGGCGTGGCGATCGCGGGGATCGGCGCGGGCAACTTCCTCGGGCCGCTCGCCGCCAGCTGGCTGATCGGGCAGCTCGGCTGGCGCGCCGCCTATCAGGCGATGGCGCTCGCGGTGCTGCTGCTTGCGGGCGCGGCGGCGCTCGCGATCGACGACGACCCGGCGCGGCACGGGGCGCGGGGCGCGGCGCGCACCGCGCGCGCGTCGCTCCCCGGGGCGACGCTCGGCGAGGCGCTGCGCTCGCGGCCGTTCTGGCTTCTATATGTCGCCAGCACGCTGGTATGCGTCGGGCTGTTCGTGCCGATGGTGCACCTTGCGAGCTACGCGCAGGACGCCGGCTACTCCGAGGCGCAGAGTGTGGCGCTCGTCAGCCTGATCGGGCTCGGCAGCCTGCTCGGGCGCTTCGCGATCGGCGGGGTCGCGGACCGCCTCGGGCGCGTACCCTCGTTCGCCGCGATGTACCTGGGGCTCGGGGTGATGCTGATCGTGTGGTGGGTCGCGAGCGGCTACTGGCTGCTCGTACTGTTCGCGCTGCTGTTCGGCGCGTTCTACGGCGGTTTCGTCGCGCTGTCGCCGACGATCATCATGGACCTCTACGGGCCGCGCGCGGTGTCCGGGATCATCGGGCTGCTCTATACGGCGCCGGGAATCGGCACGCTGCTCGGCCCGCCGCTCGCCGGGGCGGCCTACGACGCCTGGGGCAGCTACGCCGTGCCGATCCTCGCCGCCTCCGCTCTGTCCTTCGCCGGCGCCGGCCTGGTGCTCGTGCTGATGCGGCGCAAGCACACGGCGGCATGAAGCGCGCGCCGGTGGTCGCAGTGAGCGAGCGGCGCGGCCTGCGTCAGCTGCACATCGGCGGCGAAGCGATCCAGAGCGCGATGCGCCTCGAGGACCCGTACGCGCTCGCGCTCGACTATACGCGCTGCATGATGGCCTTCCTGCTGTTCCACCCGCAGCCGCGCGAGGCGCTGATGATCGGCCTGGGCGGGGGCTCGCTCGCCAAGTTCTTCCACCGCCGCCTGCGCGCGACGCGCGTGCGCGTGATCGAGCTGGACGCCCGCGTCGTAGCCGCGGCGCGCGCGCATTTCGCGCTGCCGCCCGATGACGCGCGCCTCGTGGTCGAGGTCGGCGACGGCGCGCAGGCGCTGGCGCCGGAATGCTGCGATGTACTGCTGGTCGATGGCTTCGACGACGGCGAGCAGGTGCCGCGCCTCGCCTCGAGCGAGTTCTACGACGCCTGCTACCTGGCGCTCGCACCGCATGGCGTGCTGGCGGTCAACTACATGAGCGACGATCCGAGACTGGACAGCTACCTGCAGCGGCTCGAGCGCGCCTTCGGCGGGGCGGTGCTGTGCATGCCTGCGCTCTCCGACCCGAACCTGATCGCGTTCGCGCTGAAGGACGCGCCCGCGCGCCTTCCCTGGAAGACTCTGCGCGCGCGCGCCGCGGCGCTCGAAGCGCGCTACGCGCTTCCCTTCCGGCGCTACGTCGGAGCCCTGCAGCGCATGAACCCGCACGCCGGCGGGGACCTTATAATCGTTCCGCAATCGAACGGAGAGGCGCGATGCAGCTGACCAGCGAAAGCTTTCGCGACATGGGCAAGATCCCGGGGCGGTGCGCGTTCGCAGTGCCGGATGCGAGAACTCACCTGCGCCTCTCGGACAACCGTAATCCGCAGCTCGCATGGAGCGGCCTGCCGGCGGGCACGCACTCGCTCGCGCTGGTGTGCCACGACCGCGACGTGCCCTCGAGGCCGGACGACGTCAACAAGGAGGACCGGCAGGTTCCGAAGACGCTGCCGCGCGTGGACTTCTACCACTGGCTGCTGGTCGACCTGAAGCCGTTCGACGCGCCGATCGCCGAAGGCGAGTTCTCGCATGGCGTCACGCCGCGGGGCAAGCCCGGCCCGCAGGCGCCGCGCGGCGCGCGCCAGGGCATCAACGACTATACCACCTGGTTCGCGGGCGACAAGGACATGGCGGGCAGCTACTTCGGCTACGACGGACCCTGTCCGCCGTGGAACGATCCGCTCGTGCACCACTACGTCTTCACGCTGTACGCACTCGACGTGCAGAAGTGCCCGGTGTCCGGCGCTTTCCGCGGGCCCGAGCTGCGCGCCGCGATCGAGGGCCACGTACTCGACAGCGCCGAGCTCACCGGGCTGTACTCGCTCAACCTCTCGGTCAAGCTCTAGGCGCCGCCGGTGCCCGAAGGTTACGCGGCGCTGCTCGCGCTGGCACCGATCGCGCTCGCGGCGGCGCTGGTCTACGGCGTCACCGGCTTCGGCGCCGCGCTGATCGCGATCCCGCTCGCGACGCATTTCGTGCCGCTGCCGTTCGCGCTGGCGGTATTCGTGCTGGTCGACCTCTCCAATTCGCTGCGCCTCGGGCTGGAGGCGCCGCGCCACGTCGTGCGCGGCGAGGTCCTGCGGCTGGTGCCGATGATCCTGGTCGGCACCGCGCTCGGCGCCTCGCTGCTGGTCAACATGCCGCGCCGGGCGGGTTTGCTGGCGCTCGGCTGCTTCGTGGTCGCCTTCGCGCTCTACTCGCTCGTCGCGCGCGGACCGCGCGGCACCGTCGGGCGCGGCTGGGCCTACTCCGCCGGCCTCGCCGGCGGCGTGACCAGCGCGCTGTTCGGCGCGGGCGGGCCGCCGTACGCGATCTACCTTTCGCAGCGCAATCTGTCGAAAGAGTCGTTCCGCGCAACGCTCGCGCTCACTTCCGTCGCGAGCATTTCGCTGCGGCTCGCCGCATTCGCGCTGACCGGCCTGATGAGCAATCCGCGGGTGTGGCTCGCTGCGGCACTCGCGCTGCCGGCGGCCTGGGTCGGAATTTCGCTCGCCTCGCACCTGTTCGTGCGGCTGCGCCGCGAGACGCTGATGCGCGCGGTGGCGCTGCTCCTGCTCGCGAGCGGGGCCTCCCTCGTCGCGCGCGCGCTCGCCTAACGCGAGGCGAGCGCGATCAGGCGGCGCAGCTCGCGGTAGCGCTCCTCGGATTGGTCGCCGAACAGCGGGTCGTGCCCGGGCGGCACGGCCGCGGCCACCGCGGCCCAGTCCTCGGGCGTGAGCAGCTCGGCCGCGCGCGGCAGGATGTCGCGCTCCTCGCTGGCAATGTGGTGGCGGTAGTAGACCAGGTAGGTCGCGGCCGCGGCCTCGACCTGGGCGCGCGCGATGATCGCCTCGTCGGCGACCTGATTCAGCAGCCCGAGCAGATCGTCGCCCGCCTTGGCGAGGATGCGGTGCTCCTGCAGCAGGCGGTTCACCTTCACCTGCATCGCCGGATCGCGCGCCACGAGGCGCGCGAAGGCGACGTCCTCGCGCGCGTGGTGGTGGCGGTCCGGAAAATGGCGCAGGTAGCCGACGGTGTCGAGCATCAGCTCGTAGTCGGGACGCTCGCCGGCATGAAACAGCGTCAGCTGCCGGTCGAGCATGTCGAGCAATTTGGTGAAGTTCGCATGCTCGGCGTGCCAGTGAGCGGTGGGACTCGTCATTCGTAGATCCAGGCGCGCGTCCAGGGCAGCCGCCTCGCCGTCGCGTCGGTGCTCTTCACCGCGAGCACCTGGTGGATCGACACCCAGCGCTGCTCGAACGCGTGCGCGCAGCCCGCGAGGTAGGCGCGCCAGATGCGCGCGCGCTTGTCGCCCGCGTGGCGGCGCGCGGCATCGAGATTCGCCTCGAAGCGCTCGCTCCAGTGCCACAGGGTCTTGGCGTAGTGCTGGCGCAGCGTCTCGACGTCGATGACCTCGAGCTCGGCGCGCGTCATCTCCTTGAGCACCAGCGAGGCGTGCGGCAGCTCGCCGTGCGGGAACACGTACTTGCCGATGAACTCGCCCGCGCCCAGCCCGACCGAACGGCTTTCGGGATCGACCGAGGTGATGCCGTGGTTCATGACCAGGCCGCCTTCGCGCAGTAGCGTGTAGATCTTGCGGAAGTAGAGCGGCAAGTTCTTCAGGCCGACGTGCTCGAACATGCCCACCGATGAGATCTTGTCATAGACCCCTTCGCCCGGGACGTCGCGGTAGTCCTGCAGCAGCACCCGGCAGCGCGCGCTCAGGCCGTCGTCGGCGATGCGCTGGTTGGCCAGCGCGTGCTGATTGCGCGATAGCGTGATGCCGGTCGCGTCCACGGCGTAGTGCTTGGCCGCCCAGCGCACCAGCGCGCCCCAGCCGCAGCCGATGTCGAGCAGCTTCTCGCCCGGCGCGAGGCGCAGCTTGCGGCAGATGTGGTCGAGCTTCTGCTCCTGGGCGACGTCGATCGACTCGTCGCCGGTCTTGAAATAGGCGCAGGAATAGACCATGTTGCGGTCCAGCCACAGCGCATAGAAATCGTTCGACACGTCGTAGTGGTACTGGATCGACGCGGCGTCGGTTTTCCGGGTGTGCAGGTTGCGCAGCAGCGGCAGGTGACCCTTCTTCGCTTCGCCCAGCTGGCGCGACAGTCCTTCCGCGGCGCGCAGCGCGTCGCTGATGGGGCCCTCGACGTCCACATGGCCCTCGACGTAGGCCTCGCCGAGCTTGGCGAGATCCGGGTGGGCGAAGTAGCGCAGCGCCGAGGCCGACGGAATGCGTAGCGTCACGGTGGGCGCGGGCGAGAGCTCGTAGCGCTCGCCGTTCCACAGCTCGATCGCGACCGGCAGGTTTGCCTTGGCGCGCAGCCTGCCGATCACCTTGCGGACGCGGGATTCGAGCAGCATCGGTTCAGGATACCACCGGCTCGCGCAGGGTGACGAACTCTTCGGCCGCGGTGGGGTGGATGCCGATCGTGGCGTCGAATTGCGCCTTGGTCGCGCCCAGCTTCACGGCGATCGCGATGCCCTGGATGATCTCGGCGGCTTCCGGCCCGATCATGTGCGCGCCGACCACCCTGCGCCCAGCCGCCTCGACGACGAGCTTCATGAAAATCTTCTCTTCGCTTCCCGTGAGCGCGTGCTTGAGCGAGCGGAAGCTGGTCTTGTAGATCTCGATCGCGCCGTGGCGCTCGCGCGCCTGCTCCTCCGACAGCCCGACCGTGGCGAGATTCGGGTTGGCGAACACGGCGGTCGGCACGTTGTCGTGGTCGGGTGCCGTCGGCTCGCCGCCGAACAGCGTCTTCGCGAGCGCGCTGCCCTCGGCGGTTGCCACGGGCGTGAGGTTGATGCGGTTGGTGACGTCGCCGATCGCGTGGATCGAGGCGACCGAGCTGCGGGAATACGCGTCGACCAGTACTTCGCCGACCGGGCCAAGCTTGACGCCGGCGGCCTCCAGGCCCAGGCCCTTGCTGTTCGGCACCCGGCCGGTGGCGAACAGCACCAGCTCGGCGCGCGCGTGCTGGCCGTCGCCGTACGCGACCTCGAGCGCGCCGTCTGGCTGCCGCTCGAGGGAGACCGGCTCGGCGCCAAAATGCAGCATCACGCCCTTGTTCCGCATCTCCTCTCCAAGCCGCGTGCCGAGCTCGGCGTCGAACTCGCGCAGCAGGCGGTGGCGCCGGTAGGCGAGCGTCGTCTGCACGCCCAGTCCGTTGAAGATCGAGGCGAACTCGATTGCTATGTAGCCGCCGCCCACCACGATTGCGCGGCGCGGCAGGCGCTCGAGACGGAACACCTCGTTCGAGGTGAGCGCGAGCGACTTGCCGGGGATGTCGGGAATCTGCGGTCGCGAGCCGGTAGCGACGAGGATGTGCTCGGCGCTCCAGCGGCGCCCGGCGACCTCCACCGTGTGCGGATCGACGATCACCGCGCGCCCGCGCAGGATCTCCGCCCCCGCGCTGGCGAGCAGGCGCTCGTACACGGCGTTCAGGCGCGCCACTTCCCTGTCCTTTCCGGCGACGAGCTTCGGCCAGTCGAAGGCGGGCTCGCCGGCGCTCCAGCCGTAGCCGGCCGCGTCCGCGAAGTCGTCGCGGAAATGCGCCGCGTAGGAAAACAGCTTCTTCGGGATGCAGCCGACGTTCACGCAGGTGCCGCCGAAGCGGTCGTTTTCGGCGATCGCCACGCGCGCGCCGTACAGCGCGGAGAAGCGGCTGGCGCGCACGCCGCCCGAGCCGCCGCCGATCGTGAACAGGTCGAAGTCGTAGCGCGCCACGGTAGGCGAAGAAACTGCGCGCGGGTTACTTCAGGTTGGGCAGGTTGATCTCGACCAGCTCGAGCTGGGCGGTGAGGTCCCTGTGCTCGGGCTTGCCGGCGAGCGACTTGAGCGCGCCGCGCACGCGCTTTTCCATCTCCGCGCGCGCCAGCCCTTCCACGCCCGCGAGCTGCGCCGCGACCTCGCTTAGCTTCTGCGCCTGTGCTCCCCTGCGCAGTTCCCCGAGCTTCGCCTCGATCGCCGCCCGGTTGAGGTTGGTCACCAGCTTGAGGGTCTTGTCGTGCGTGCTCATCACCCGCGCTCCCGCGTCTCTCCCTGGTCGCGATGGTACCACCCGTCCTGTGCACCCACGTTGCCCTCGGCGGCGAGCTTGTGCAGATGCGCCGTGAGCGAGCGCGCAGCGACCGGATGCAGCCTCGGATGCACGTCGTCGTACACCGCCGGCACCAGCTGCTCGAGCGTGGCGCGACCGAGGCGCTCGAGCGCCGCGACGACCTTCGCCTCGCGCGCCAGGCGGTGCGCGATCAGCCGCCGCAGCTCGCGCTGCGGCTGACCGATGAGGAAGCCGTGCCCGGGCGCGAAGACCGCGACGTCTTCCTCGAGCAGGCCCTCGAGCGCGAGCAGGTAGGCGCGCATGTCGCCGTCGGGCGGATTGATCACCACCGTCGAGCCCTGCATCACGTGGTCGCCGGTGAACAGCATCTTCGTCTCTTCGAGGCGGTAGCAAAGGTGGTTGGACGCGTGTCCCGGCGTGTGCAGCGCGCGCAGCGCGACGCCGCCGAGTTCCAGCCGCTCGCCGTGCGCGGGCACGCGCTCGGGCGCGAAGCTCTGGTCCTGGCTCGCGCCCTGCGGCGCGGGCCGGCCGATCACGGTCGCGCCGGTCGCCTCCTTGAGCGCCGCGGCAGCCGGCGAGTGATCGAGGTGCGTGTGCGTGCACAGGATCCAGCGGATGCGGCCCGCCCCCGCGGCAATGAGCGCCTGAACGTGCGAGTCGATCGCCGGCCCCGGGTCGATCAGCGCGAGCTCCCGCTCGCCGACGAGGTAGCTGTTGGTCCCGGGCCCGGTCATCATGCCCGGGTTGGGCGCCGTGATGCGCGTCACCAGCCGATCGAGCCGCTTTGGCGCGCCGGGCACGATCTCGTAGCTCGACTCGCCCGTCTCCTCGGGATCGCACCAGTGGATCTCGAAGTACTGCGGGTCCGCGCGGCGGAACAGCTTGGGGCCCTGGCTGCCCTGCGCCCAGCAGGCGCGGTTGGTCTCGACTTCCGGCTTCGCGCGCGCGTAGTCCACGGCGCGCCGCGGGTGCTCGAATTGCGCGAGCTCGGTGAGCGTGTGCTTGGTCGCGAACACCAGCTCGATCTCGCCGCGCTCACCGCGCGCGAGCGCGTCCTGCGGCCGGATCCACAGGTGATGGATCGTCTCGCGGGCGTCGTGCGAGCCGCTCTGTCCCTGAGGCGCGGCCGCGACGAAGAAGCGCGTGTCGAAGCGTCGCGGCCGCCCCGGCGCGGTGATCCAGTGGCCGATGTAGGCGAGTTCGCCCGCGGGCAGCGTCAGGCGCTCGCCCTCCAGGAAGTCGGCGAACGCGAGCTCGCCCGCGTTTAGCGGCGCGCGGAAGCGCGCCAGCTGCTCGACGCGCGCCGGGCTCACCGCCCGGCCGCGTTCGTCGTGCGCGAGCAGGATGCCCGCTTCCTCGAAGCATTCACGCATCGCCGCCACCCAGTAGGCGAGCCCGCCTCGATCCAGTCCGAGCAGGCGGCTCGCCTCGCCATCCGACAGCCCGGACACGCGCGCAAGCGAGCGCGCGTCGCCGTCGGCGGAATCCAGCGCGCCACCGGGAAATACGTAGGCGCCGGCGAGGAACGCTGCGCCCTGCGTGCGCTGGAGCATCATCACCTCGGGGCCGTCCGCCCCTTCGCGCATCAGGACGACCGTCGCGGCGGGGCGTGGAATGGGCTTCATGCGCTGCGCCCGGCGCGGTCCTTCTCGTTCTGCGCCTTGATCAGCGCGCGCATGCGCTCCCAGTCGGCATCGCTCAGCTTGTCCAGCTCGCTGAAGGACGCGCCGTTCGCCAGGTAGCCGCCGCCGTCGATCGCGATCGTCTCTCCGGTCAGCCACTCGCAGCCGTCGGCCATCAGGAAGGTCGCGAGGTTCTGCAGCTCCGGCATCCGCCCGACGCGGCGCATCGGGATCGAGCTGGTGGCGTCCTCGAGGCTGCCCTCGGGGCGCAGCCGCTTGGACGCGCCCTCGGTGGGAAAGGCGCCCGGCGCGATGGCGTTCAGGCGGATGCCGTAACGCCCCCACTCGACCGCGAGCGACTTGGTCATCACATGCAGGCCCGCCTTCGACATCGCCGAGGGCACGACGTAGGGCGAGCCGGTCCACACCCAGGTGACCAGGATCGACACGACCGAGCCCTTGTGCCCGCCGGCGATCCAGCGGCGCCCCACCGCGTGCGTGACGTAGAACGTGCCGTGGAAGACGATATTGGCGATGGCGTTGAAGCCGTTCGGCGTCAGGTCCTTGGTCGGGCTGATGAAGTTGCCGGCGGCGTTGTTGACCAGTCCCGTCAGCGGACCGACCTCGTCCCAGACGCGCTGCACCATCGCGTCGACCGCCTGCGCGTCGCGGATGTCGACCGCGTGCGTGCGCACCGTACCGCCGAACTTCGAGCCGAGCTCCTTGGCGGTATGCTCGAGCACGCCGCCGCGCCGCCCGGCGATCCACACTTCCGCGCCGAGCTCGAGGTACTTGGCGGCGATCTCCTTGCCCAGGCCGGTGCCGCCGCCGGTGATCAGGATGCGTTTACCCTCGAGCAGTCCTTCTTTGAACATGCGCGCTCCAGCTTGCAGGAACGCGCATTTTACGTCCTAGGCGCGCGAGCAGGTCGTGCGCCAGCTCGGCGCGCGCGCGGCGCGCCGCCGCGTGAACGCGCAGGTCCGCGCCGGCGTCGCTGCGCCACGCATCGATGTCGATATGAAGCATGTCGGTGTTCTCCTATCCAGAGGGTCAGGAAAACGTCACCACGGCGTCGCCGAGCGCCTGTACCAGCGCCACGCCGCGCTGCGACAGGCGGTGGCAGGCGCCTGCCTCGAGCAGCACGTCGCGCGGCTGCTTCTCTTCGGTGACCCAGACCGTGCCGGCGCGGCAGCAAACGGTGCCGCCCGCGCCGTCGCGCAGCCTGAGGGTTTGCCCGTGGGCGAGTCGCAGCTTGTCGGCTTCGAGTTCGATGTGCATGGTCCACTCCTTGTGTCCGGCATGCTGAAAGCGCATGCTTCGTGAGGCGCATGGTGCGCCGTGGTAAGAGAGGACACAAACGCTCAATTCTCAGGACTTGCATGAGTAACGGGAATGCCAAACCGACGCCGCGCCTGCCATCCCTCGACCTGCTGAAGGGCTTCGAGGCGGCCGCGCGGCTGCTGTCGTTCACGCGCGCGGGCGAGGAGCTGCACCTCACGCAGTCGGCGGTCAGCCGCCAGATCAAGGACCTCGAAGAGCAGCTCGGCGTGGCCCTGTTCGAGCGGCGCCACCGCGCGCTCGCGCTGACCGAGGCCGGGCGTGCGCTGTTCCCGGCCGCCGCGCAGGTGCTGCAGGCGATGCGCGCCGCGACCGATCGTCTGCGCGCGCTCTCGGCGCGGCGCGCGCTCGCGGTCACCACGACGCATTCGTTCGCCGCCCTGTGGCTGATTCCGCGTCTGGCGCGCTTCACCCGCGCGCACCCGGGCGTCGACGTGCGCATCGCCGCCGACACGCGCGTGCAGGACCTCGAGCGCGAGGGCCTGGACATCGCGATCCGCCACGGCGCGGCCTCGCTCGCCGGCCCGAACGCGCTACGGCTGTTCGGCGAGCGCGTGTTCCCGGTGTGCAGCCCGAAGCTGCTCGCCGATCCGAAGCGGCCGCTGCACCAGCCCGCCGATCTGCGCCACCACGTGTTGCTGCAGTACGACGACCCGGACGGGCGCCACCCGTGGCTGCACTGGAAGACCTGGCTCGAGGTCGAGCGGCTCACCGACCTGCGGCCCGCGGGCAGCCTGCTGTTCTCGGGCTACGAGCAGATCATCCCGGCGGCGATCGCGGGCAACGGCGTGGCGCTCGGCAGGAGCCCGCTGGTGCGCGAGGCGCTCGCCTCGGGCGAGCTGGTCGCGCCGTTCAAGCGCAGCGCCGATCCGGCGCGCGCGTATTTCGCGATCGTGTCGAAAAATTCGGCGGTGCGCCCCGAGGTGGCGGAATTTCTCGCCTGGCTGCGCGCCGAGGCAGCGGCCGAAGAGCCGCGCGGCGGAAAAGCTATACGGTGAGCACCAGCTTGCCGATGTGCTGCGAAGACTCCATCAGACGATGCGCCTCGGCCGCCTCGGCGAGCGGGAAAGTCTTGAACACGACCGGCTTGATCTTGCCCGCCTCGATCAGCGGCCAGACGTGCTCGCGCAGGCTGCGTGCGACGGCGCCCTTGAATTCCACGGGGCGCGGCCGCAGCGTCGAGCCGGTCAGAACGAGCCGCCTGCGCATCACTTCGTTGATGTCGAGCTCGGTCTTCGGTCCGCGCAGGAAGGCGATGAACACCAGTCGGCCTTCATCGGCCAGGCACTTGAGCTCCTTCGGCACGTAGTCGCCGCCGACCATGTCCAGCACGACGTTCACGCCCTTGCCGCCGGTGGCCGCGAGCACCTCGGCGAGGAAGTCCTGCGTGCGGTAGTTGATCGCCTTGTCGGCGCCGAGCTTGACGCACGCAGCGCATTTCTCGTCGCTGCCCGCGGTGGCGATGACGCGGTTGCCCATCGCCTTGGCCATCTGGATCGCGGTCACGCCGATGCCGGAAGAGCCACCCTGCACGAGCAGGGTCTCGCCGGGCTTGAGGCGCCCGCGGTCGTAGACGTTGGACCACACGGTGAAGAACGTCTCCGGCAGCGAGGCGGCCTCGATCATCGACAGTCCGCGCGGCACCGGCAGCGCCTGCACCTCGGGTACGACACAATACTCGGCGTAGCCCCCGCCGTGCGCGAGCGCGCACACGCTCGCGCCGACCTTCCACATGCGCGCTTCGGCGCCGCAGGCGACCACCTCGCCGGCGATCTCGAGCCCCGGCAGGTCGGACGCGTCCGCGGGCACCGGATACAATCCCATGCGCTGCAGGACGTCGGGGCGGTTGACGCCCGCGGCCGCGACCTTCACCAGGATTTCGCCGGGCTTCGGAACGGGCAGCGGCCGCGACGTCGGAGCGAGCGCCTCGGGTCCGCCGGGTTTCGCGATCTCGACCGCACGCATCTTGTCGGGCAGTGGCATGGCAGGCTCGCTCGCTGAAAAGGAGGCGATCTTAGCGCAAATGCACACCACGACGTCCCGCACGCTAAGATCGCGACGAACGACCGCTCGATGCCACATGAACTACCTCCCTCTCGCCTTGCCGTTTTTCGCGGGCCTGTTCTTCCTGTTCGCCTTCGTCGTCGTTCTGATCGAGCTGCGCATCGTGCAGTTCGCCTACGAGCAGGCCGGCATCGGCCCGCGCTATATGCTCGCGCTGCTGCTGCTGTCGTTTCTCGGAAGCTACGTGAACATCACGGTGGCGCACCTGCCGCCCGAGCACGTCTACTCGAACGAGGTCATAAGCTTTTTCGGCATGCGCTACGTGGTGCCGGTGGTGCACGAGTGGCCGGGCACAGCGATCGCAGTGAACGTGGGCGGCGCAGTCGTGCCGACCCTTGTCTCCGCCTACCTCGTCTTGAAGAACAGGCTCTACCTGAGCGGCCTGGCGGCGGTGGCCGTCGTGACGCTCGTCGTGCACGCGATGGCCTACCCGGTGCCCGGCGTGGGAATCGCCGTCCCGATCTTCGTTCCGCCGCTCGTCGCCGCGCTTGCCGCCGTGGCCTTTTCGCGCAGGCGCGCGGCGCCGCTCGCCTACGTGGCCGGCAGCCTCGGGACGCTGATCGGCGCGGACCTGCTCAACCTCGGCAAGGTGGCCGGGCTCGGCGCGCCGATCGCGTCGATCGGCGGCGCCGGGAAGTTCGACGGCATCTTCCTGAGCGGACTGATCGGCGTGCTGCTGGCCAGCCTGCTCGGGCCTCGGCGCCGCGCACGCGCCTAGCTCTTTCCCTTGCCCATTCGCAGGCGCTGCGCGGCGGCCCAGTCCAGGTCGACGTTGCCGCCCGAGAGGATGACGCCGACGCGCAGGCCGCGCGCGTCGACCTTCTGCGTCAGCAGGGCGCATGCGGCGAGCGTCCCGGTCGGCTCGACCACGAGCTTCATGCGCTCCCACAGGAAGAACATGCTGCCGAGCAGCTCCTCGTCCTGCACGGTGAGCATGTCGCTCACGTATTGCAGCACCAGCGGAAAGGTCAGCGCGCCGAGCGAGGACGTACGCGCGCCGTCGGCGATGGTGTCCGGGTTGTGCACGCTTTGCAGCGTCCTCGTTCTGAACGAGCGCGTCGCATCGTCGCCGGCCGCCGGCTCGACGCCGATCACGCGGCAATCGGGCAGCATGTGGCGCGCCGCCACGGCACAGCCCGAAAGCAGGCCGCCGCCGCCGCAGGGCACCAGCAGCATGTCGAGCGGACCCGCGTCCTCGATCAATTCCTTCGCGGCTGTGCCCTGTCCCGCGATGATGTGGGGGTGGTCGAAAGGCGGAATCACCTTGAGCCCGCGCTCGGCGCCGATGCGGCGCGCAATCGCTTCGCGCGATTCCTGCTGAGGATCGTAGGTGATCACCTCGGCGCCGTAGCCGCGCGTGGCAGCGAGCTTCACCGCCGGGGCGTCCTGGGGCATCACGATGGTGGCCGGCACGTCGAGCATCCTGCCGGCGAGCGCCACCGCCTGAGCGTGGTTGCCCGAGGAAAACGTAATGACACCGCGGCGCTTCTCGTCCGCGGACAGTTGCGCGAGCGCGTTGTAGGCGCCGCGGAACTTGAAAGCGCCCATGCGCTGCAGATTCTCGCACTTGAAGAACACGTGCGCGCCGGTGAGCGCATCGACGGTGCTCGAGGTGAGCGCCGGCGTGCGCCGCGCCTGCTTCGCGATGCGCGCGTGCGCGGCGGCGACATCCTCGAACGAGACTGCGAGGTTCACGTCCCGCTCCGCCACTGCGCGAGCGCCGCGCGCGCGACCTGCTCGCCCCATTCCTGCAGGAAATGCCCGCCTTCGGCGACGACGTACGGCTCGGGGCAGCCGCGGATGGACTTGCGCAGTTCGCCCATCACCGCCGGTCCGAGCACCGGATCCCGCGCGCCCACCGCCATGAACGAGCCGCCGCGCCAGTCGTTGCGCCACCACTCGCGCGCCTGGCGCGACAGCGCCGCACCGGGCGCGTCGGGCCGGTCGGGAACCAGGTTCGGGAAGCGCCGCACACCCGCCTTGTAGCGCGCATCGGGAAATGGCGCGTCGTAGGCCGCGGCCTCGTCGTCGCTCAGTTGCGGGCAGGCGCGCCTGAGCAACTTGCCGCAGGCCAGGTCCGGATTCTTGTTTACATAGTCGCGCCAGGCAACGAAGCCCCCTGAAAGCGGCGCGTCCCCGGTGCCGAGCGCGGTGTTCATGACGAGCAGCCGCTGGTAGCGTTCCGGCGCGTCCATCGGCAGCGTGAGGCCGAGCAGCCCGCCCCAGTCCTGCACCACCAGAATGACGCGCCGCAGGTCCAGCCGCTCGATGAAGTCAAGCAGCATGGCGCGGTGGAAGTCGAAGTTGTAAGTCGCCTCGTCCTCGGGCTTGTCGGAACGGCCGAAGCCCGGGAGGTCGGGCGCCACGACGCGCCCGCCGGCGGCGAGGAACGGCGGGATCATGCGCCGGTACAGGTAGCTCCAGGTCGGCTCGCCGTGCAGGCACAGGTAAACCGGCGCCGTCTCAGGCCCTTCGTCCAGGTAGTGCACGCGCATGCCGTGCCACTGCAGGTAGCGCGGCGCCCAGGCGAAGCCGGGAAGCCCGACGAACCTCTCGTCCGGCGTGCGCAGGATCGAAGCCATGGCGCGATTGTAGAATGTCCCCATGGACTACTCTAAGTACCGGGACCTGAAGGTCCGGCGCATCGAGCCGGGCATCGTCGAGATCGTCATGGGCGAGGAGGGCGCAAAGCTCTCGACCGCCACGGCGCGCATGCACGCGGAGCTCGCGCAGATCTGGCTCGACGTCGACCGCGATCCGGAGACGCGCGTGGCGATCCTGCGCGGCGCGGGCAAGGGCTTCTCCGGCGGCGGCGACCTCGCGATGGTCGAGGAGATCACGCGCGATTTCGCGGCGCGCGCGCGCGTCTGGCGCGAGGCGCGCGACCTCGTCTACAACATCATCAACTGCTCCAAGCTCGTGGTGTCGGCGATGCACGGTCCGGCCGTGGGCGCGGGCTTGGTCGCGGGACTGCTCGCCGACGTGTCGATCGCGGCGCGCAACGCGCGCATCATCGACGGCCATACCCGGCTCGGCGTCGCGGCGGGCGACCATGCCGCGATCGTCTGGCCACTGCTGTGCGGCATGGCGAAGGCGAAATACTATTTGCTCACCTGCGAGCAGGTGAGCGGCGAGGAGGCCGAGCGTATCGGCCTGGTGTCGCTCGTCTGCGAGGAGGCGGAACTGCAGGATAAGGCGCTCGAGGTGGCGCGCAAGCTCGCAGCGGGCGCGCAGACCGCGCTGCGCTGGACGAAGTACAGCCTGAACAACTGGCTGCGCATGGCGGGACCGAGCTTCGATGCCTCGCTCGCGCTCGAATTCGTGGGTTTCAGCGGGCCCGAGGTGCAGGAGGGGATCGCCTCGCACCGCGAGAAGAGGAAGCCCTCGTTTCCCCCCGAGCCGAAGGACTTCTAGCGCTCAGAGCTTGCTGAAATCGAGCGATTCGCCGGCCGAGGGCGCCGGCTCGCCCAGAGTGATCGAGGATGTGGATGCGTCGGCCGGAACCGACGCTTCACCGCTCTGCGTGATCAGCCGCTCGATGTCGCGCGCGACGGCCTCGATGTCCGGTCCGCTGCGTCCCATGTAGGTGAGCAGGATGCGCACCGGCAGATCGGTGAGCGTCGGCTGCGGATGATCGCGCAGGTGCGCGGCGTTCTGAATGGCGGGCACGATGAAGTTGCTGCGCATCCCCGGGTTTCCCGACTCGATGCCGTGCACCAGAGCGGTCTGCGCGCGGGCAATCCCCGAGAGCAATTCTGCGAGCTGTTGGGCGGAGATGTGCAGCATGACGATCCTCCAGTACGACGGCCACAGTTTGCCCGAGCCGCCGGCGCGGCGATGTTAACATCCGCACGTTTTCGGTCCAAGATCGGGGCAGGCCTCAGGGCCTGAGCTCGACGATGAGCGGCTGGTGGTCCGAGGCCTGCGTGCCGGCGTCGATGCGCAGCGCCGCCAGGCGCGGCAGCAGGTCCTCGCTCACGAACACATAATCGTAGCAAAGGGGCGTCTCGCCGGGCTCCGCATCGTGCAGCCGCATTGTCGCCGGGTGCGGGTCGCGCGGGTGCAGCGCGCTCCAGGCGTCGATCAGCCGCGGCGTGGCGTCGCCGAAAGCCTCTTGCACGCGTGCGTGCAACGCATCCTCGGGAGGAAGATTGAAGTCTCCGGTGACCAGCGCGGGCGCGGCGCGCGGCAGGTGCGCGAAGGGTCCCTCGCCAGGCGCCGCGGGGGCACGCATCGCGGCGTGCGCGCACGCCTCGGCATGCAGCGTGCGCAGGCGCTCGACCTGCGCCGTGCGCTGCGCGCTCGAGTAGTACTCGAGATGCGTCGTGACGATGCGCAGCGCTCCGAATGGCGTGTCGACGGTCACCTCGAGCGCGACGCGCGGCATGCTCGGCGCGCCGGGGTCGGCCGGCCAGGGAAGCGAGTGCCGCAGGACGCGGCCGATCGCCAGGCGCGACAGGATCAGGTTGCCGAAGCGGCCTCTGCCGCCGCGCGGGCGCCGATCGGGTACGTCGACCCCCCAGGCGAAGGCGTGCTCGTATTCGGGAAACTCCCGGGCCAGGGCGGCGACCTGATCCTCGCCTCGGCTGCCCGCAAGCGTGGACAGGTCCTGCGCGACCTCCTGCAGGCATATGACATCCGGGTCGGCGAGTCGCCTCGCTTCGCGCGCGATGCGCACGGGATCAACGCGGCCGTCGACGCCTCGGCACCACTGTACGTTCCAGCTCAGGACCTTCATCGGGCGCGGCCCGCGTACGCTGCTGCGGGCCATGATACAGAAACAAAAAGGCCCGGAATGGGAGGGGTTCCGGGCCGAGCCAGCACAGGGAGGAGATCTTTGCTGCGGTTAGAATGTAGATCCTTCGCGCGGGAAGGTGTGCAAGGATCTGTAATATGTGCGTGCCGCGCGCGCCGGCGACTGTGGGGGGTAGAACTAGGTGTCTGAAGCGGCATTCGATCGCGACGCGGCGGTTGCGTACCTGACGAGCGCACTGCAGCGCGATCGCTTCGTCCTGTATTGTCAGCCGATCGTCCCGGTTTCCGCACCGCACGCCGCGCACCGGTTCTTCGAGGTGCTGGTGCGATTCCGCGACGAGGAAGAAGGGTTGCTTCCCCCGGGATCGTTCATTCCGGTGTTGCAGGAAGCCGGGCTGATGCCGCTACTCGATCGCTGGGTCATCACCAAGACGATCGCCAAGCTGAAGTCGCTGCCGAGCGATGAGCTGACGGGCTCCGACCCCCACTTCAGCATCAACCTGTCTTGCGACACCTTGGTCGATGCCGAATTCTCCGCATTCTTGGCGAAGCAGCTCAGCGGAGCGCGAGTGGATGCCGAAAGGCTGATGCTCGAGATTCCCATGTATTGCGCGCACGAGCGGCCCGAGGCGTTCGAAGCGGTGGTCGGCAAACTGACCGAGCTGGGGTGCGCAGTGGCGGTGTCGGGCATCTCCCAGGAGGATGCCCCGGTCGGCCGCCTGCGCGAACTCGGCGTGCGCTACGTCAAGTTCAGCGGCAGCTCGACGGTGCGGGCAAACGCCGACGAGCGGGCCGTTGCGCGGCTCGGCGAACTGAGCGAGAGCTGCCGCAACCTGGGCATCAAGCTGATCGCCGAATCCGTCGAGTGGGGCGAGGCGCTCGATTTTCTGCAGTCGCTGCAGATCGAGTTCGCGCAGGGGTTCGCCATCGCGCAGCCCAGGCCGCTCTAGCCGGCTGCCGGATCGAGCGGGTAGGGCTCGGCGTCGTCACTGAGCGTGTCGGGGGGCGAACGACGCAGCATCTCGCCGCTGTCGCCGCCGTCGAGCAGTTTCGCGTAGCGCACGTTCTTCTGCATCTCCTCGAGATACAGGTTTTGTCCGCCGAAATGATAGGTGGCGTACTCGTATGCGCGCGCGAGTTGCACGTCCAGGCGCCTGAGCGCGTTGTGGTAGAACGCGGGCGTCTGGCGCACCAGCTCCTCGCCTGAGGCGACGAGCACGTGCATCTGTCCGCTGATCAGCGGGCGTCGCGCGAGGCCGCCGATCAAGAATTCCGGATAGAGGCGGTCGCGACACTTTTCGAGGTAGCAGCGGTCTGCCATCTGCGCAATGATGTCCGCCGTGCCGAGCATGTGACCGACGCGCCTGAGCAGCGTGTCCCCGATCCGGATCGATTCCGCGCGCCGCTCATAGCCGGTGTAGTGCAGCAGCTTGGCGGCGATCTCCGCGAGCCGTCCGGTGCCCTGGCGCCGCATGTAGCGGCGCAGGTAGGTGGAGCCTCGCGCGACGTGCGTCAGCGTGTACTCGGCGCCGTAGCGGTGCCGGCGGTCGCTGCGGCGCCGCAGATAGCCGAAATCGTGAAACAGCGCAGACAGCACCCCGAGCACGAACAGCTCCGGCGGCAGGGCCGGGGTCCCGTTGCGCCGGCTGCGCTGATATCCGTCCATCAGCCTGCCCATGGCCAGCGTCACGTCGAGCACGTGCTGGATATCGTGATAGCTCGTGTCGCAGGCGTAGTACTCGGCATCTTCGCCCAGATACATCCGCTCGATGTCCTGGAAGGCCCGCTGCAGGAGTCGACCCGGGGCGTATTCGTACAGGCCCTGGAACAGCCGCATGATTTCGTCGCGCACCGCGGCGGCGGCCGTCGTCTGCACCAGGTTGGTGACGTCGTAGTCGCTGCGACGCATGCCTGCAGAAGCGGACGGCTGGTGTTCCGAGCGCGTCGGATCCGGTGATTGCAGCTCGCTTGCCCGCTCGGCGATATTCGTTTGCACTCGGCGCCTCTTTTCCGTCTCGGCGAGTAGCGCTAGGATGTGCCAAATCCCGCGAACGGGCGGTGATCTTTTTCACGACCGGACCGCCACAGGGTAGTGGAATTGTCATGGTCGGTGATGCGGGTGCGCATCCGGACCGTGGTGGGAGCTGAATTTGACGAATCTTTCTCTCACCGACGAGGAAAAATCTCAGCTGCTCGAACGCCTCCGTGCGCTCGAAGTCGAGCACAGCGATCTGAACGATGTCATCGACCGATTGGTGCAGGATCCCTCGCAAGACCAGTTGCAGCTGCGGCGTCTCAAGAAGCGTAGGCTGCTGATCAAGGATCAGATCGCGCTGCTCAAGGACAGGCTGATTCCGGACATCATCGCGTGATCGCCCTGATCCAGCGCGTCGCCGAGGCGGGCGTTTCGGTCGACGGGCGCGCGATCGCGCGCATCGGGCCGGGAATCCTCGCCCTGGTCGGGGTCGAGCGCGGCGACGGCGAGCGCGAGGCCGTACGGCTCGCCGAGCGCGTGGCGGGCTACCGCGTGTTTCCCGATGCGCAGGGGCGCATGAACCTCTCGCTTGGCGCGACGCGCGGTGCGCTGCTCGCGGTTCCCCAGTTCACGCTCGCCGCCGATACGAGCAAGGGCGCGCGGCCGAGCTTTTCCTGCGCCGCGCCGCCCGATGAGGGCGAGCGGCTGTTCGGCTGCTTTGTCGCGCATAGCCGTACGCTCGTCGCCGAGGTGGGCGTCGGGCGCTTCGGCGCCGACATGCAGGTGAGCCTGGTGAACGACGGACCGGTGACCTTCTGGCTGCGCTGCGCGCCCGAGGGCGGCGCCTGAGGTTCGCGCGGGCGCGCCCGCTGCCGCCCGATTGGGCGTAAGCTTCCGGCGACACCCATCGCAGGTTCCGACTTCCTCATGTTCGAACAGTTCGTCGGCACCAAGCCGGTCGAGGAACGCCACCGGTTCGATGTCGGACGGCTCGACCAGTACATGCGGGCGAACGTGGCGGGTTATTCCGGCCCGCTCGAGGTCGAACAGTTCAGGGGCGGGCAGTCCAATCCGACCTACCGGCTGAGCGCCGGAGGCAGGCGCTACGCGCTGCGCCGCAAGCCGCCCGGCAAGCTGCTGCCGTCAGCGCACGCGGTCGAGCGCGAGTACCGTGTCACTAAGGCGCTGCACGGCGTCGGTTTCCCGGTGGCGCGGCCTTACGTGCTGTGCGAGGACGAGTCGGTGATCGGCACCGCTTTCTACGTCATGGATTGCGTCGAGGGCCGGGTACTGTGGGACCAGGCGCTGCCCGGCATGACGCGTGCCGAGCGGCGCGCGATCTGGGACGAGCTGAACCGCGTGATCGCCCTGCTGCACTCGATCGACTACCGTGCAGTCGGGCTGGAGGACTTCGGCAAGGCGGGCAGCTACGTCGAGCGCCAGATCGCGCGCTGGACCAAGCAGTACCGCGCATCCGAGACGGAGCGCATCGTGCCGATGGACGACCTCATCGACTGGCTGCCGAAGAATATCCCGCCTGACGACGTAACGAGCGTCGTGCACGGCGACTACCGTCTCGACAACGCCATCTTCCATGCGCGCGAGCCGAGAATCCTCGCGGTGCTCGACTGGGAGCTGTCGACACTCGGCGACCCGCTGGCCGACTTTTCCTACCATTGCATGAGCTGGCGCATCCCGCCGGGGAAGTTCCGCGGCATCGAGGGACTGCCGCTCGAGGAACTCGGCATCCCCACCGAGCGCGAGTACATAGAGATGTACTGCAGGAGGACCGGGCGCACGGGCATCGATCCGACGACTTGGGACTTCTACATGGCCTACAACCTGTTTCGCATCGCCGCGATCACCCAGGGCATCAAGAAACGCGTGGTCGACGGCACTGCGGCGAGCGCCCACGCCGTCGAGGCCGGCAGCAAGGCGCCGCTGCTCGCCGATCTCGGCTGGCAGCAGGTCGAGAAGATACTGAAACGAGCCGCCTAGGAGAACAGCATGGACTTCGAGTATTCGCCCAGGGTGAAGGAGCTGCAGACGAAGCTCAAGGCCTTCATGGACGCGCATATCTACCCGAACGAGAAGGCCTGGTACGACCACTGCAACGGGCCGAATCGCTGGCAGCCGGTTCCGATCATCGAGGAGTTGAAGCCCAAGGCGCGCGCGCTCGGGCTGTGGAACCTGTTCCTGCCGCGCTCGCCGCGCGCCCCCGAAGGGCTGTCGAACCTCGAGTACGCGCCGCTGTGCGAGATCATGGGCCGCGTGGGCTGGGCGCCCGAAGTGTTCAATTGCTCGGCCCCCGACACCGGCAACATGGAGACCATCGAGCGCTACGGCACCGAAGCGCAAAAGGACGAGTGGCTGGAGCCGCTGCTGCAGGGCAAGATCCGCTCGGCGTTCCTCATGACCGAGCCGGCGGTGGCTTCGTCCGACGCGACCAACATCCAGACCCATATCAAGCGCGAAGGCAACGAGTACGTGATAAACGGCACCAAGTGGTGGTCCTCCGGCGCGGGGGACCCGCGCTGCAAGGTCTACATCCTGATGGGCAAGACCTCGCCGGACAATCCGTCGCGCCACAGCCAGCAGTCGATGATCCTGGTGCCGGCCGGCACGCCCGGCATCCGGATCGCGCGCCACCTGAAGGTGTTCGGTTACGACGATGCGCCCCACGGGCACATGGAAATCGAGCTGAAGAACGTGCGCGTGCCGGCCTCCAACATCCTGCTCGGCGAGGGACGCGGCTTCGAGATCGCGCAAGGTCGCCTGGGGCCGGGGCGCATCCACCATTGCATGCGCCTCATCGGCCAGGCCGAGCGTGCGCTGGAGAAGATGTGCAAGCGCGCGACCTCGCGCGTCGCATTCGGTCGCACGGTCGCCGAGCAGGGCGTGACGCGCGAGCGCATCGCCGAGGCGCGCATCATGATCGATTCCGCGCGCTTCATGGTGCTGAACGCGGCCTGGAAGATGGACACCGTCGGCAACAAGGTGGCGCGCAAGGAGATCGCAATGATCAAGGTGCTCGCGCCGAACATGGCCTGCAAGGTGATCGACTGGGCGATGCAGGTTCACGGCGGCGGCGGCGTCGCCGAGGACTTCGGCCTCGCGGCGGCCTACGCGCACGCGCGCACGCTGCGCTTCGCCGACGGGCCGGACGAGGTGCACCGCAACCAGATCGCCAAGCTCGAGATCGGCGAGCAGACCACGGTGGCGGAGGCGGTTGCGCCGAAGAAGCGCGCCTAGGGGCACGCCGTGCGGATCGGCGTGCCGCGCGAGATCAAGGTCCACGAGTATCGGGTCGGCCTGACGCCGACCTCGGTGCGCGAGCTGGCGGCGCGCGGCCACGAGCTGCTGGTCGAGCGCGGCGCCGGCGCAGGCATCGGCGCGGCAGATGCAACATACGAACGTGCGGGCGCGAGGATCGTCCAGGACGCGTTCGCCGACGCGGAACTGATCGTCAAGGTGAAGGAGCCGCAACCGGCCGAGCGCAAGAAGCTGCGTGCCGATCAGGTTCTGTTCACGTACCTGCATCTTGCGCCGGACCCCGAGCAGGCGCGCGACCTGGTGGCTTCGGGCGCGACCTGCATCGCCTATGAAACCGTCACCCGCGCCGGCGGCGGCCTGCCGCTGCTCGCACCGATGTCGGAGGTCGCGGGGCGCATGGCGATCCAGGTAGGCGCCGGCTGCCTGGAGAAGGAGCGCGGCGGCATGGGCACGCTGCTTGCCGGCGTGCCGGGGGTTCCGGCCGCAAAGATCACGATCCTCGGTGCGGGCGTCGTGGGCTCGAACGCCGCGCGCATCGCGGTCGGGTCGGGCGCGCGCGTGTACGCGCTCGACCGTTCGGTCGACGCCCTGCGCAGGATCGAGAGCGAGTTCGGGGCGCGCGTGGTGACGGTCTATTCGAGCCGCGACGCAATCGAGCAGCACGTGCTGTCGGCCGATCTGGTGATCGGCGCAGTGCTGGTGCCCGGCGCGGCTGCGCCCAAGCTCGCGACGCGCGAATTGCTCAATCGCATGAAGCCGGGCGCCGCGCTGGTCGACGTCTCGATCGACCAGGGCGGCTGCTTCGAGACCTCGCGCCCGACGACGCATGCCGATCCGACCTACGTCGTCGACGGCGTGGTGCACTACTGCGTCGCCAACATGCCGGGCGCGGTGCCGCGGACTTCGACTTATGCGCTGAGCAACGCGACGCTGCCCTTCGTGCTCGCGCTCGCCGACAAGGGCTGGCGGCGCGCGCTCGCCGACGACGAGCACTTGCGCAACGGGCTGAACGTGGCGCGCGGCAAGGTGGCGTACCGTGCGGTCGCCGAAGCGCTCGGCCTAGCTTATGCGCCGGCGGACAGCTTGCTCTGACCGGCGATTCCACCTGCATCGAACTCAGGAGAACTCATGCTCAAGCTGTGCGGCTTCCACGTCAGCAACTACCACAACAAGGTGCGCCTCGCGCTGCTCGAGAAGGGCGTTGCGTTCGAGGAGGACGCGAGCTGCGCGCCGTCGCAGAAGGACGAGTTCCTGGCCCGCTCGCCGCTCGGCAAGGTGCCGTTCATGGAAGTCGATGGCACGCTGCTCACGGAGTCGCAGGTGATCTGCGAGTACCTCGAAGACACGCACCGCGAGAAGCCGCTTTACCCGGCGGATCCTCTCGCCAGAGCGAAGGTGCGCGAGCTCATCCAGTACCTCGAGCTGCACATGGAGCTCGTCGCGCGGCGCCTGTACCGGGAGTACTTCTTCGGCGGCAAGGTGTCCGACGAGACCAAGAAGGAGGTCGAGCGCGACCTCGCGAAGGGCGTGCGCGGCTTCGCGACGCGCGCCAAGTTCGATCCGTACATTGCCGGAAAGGAACTGACGCTGGCCGATTGCGCCGCCTACGTGCACCTGCCGCTGGTGTCCAGGGTCAGCAAGATGGCCTTCGCTCGCGACTTTCTCGAGGAGTTCCCGGTCAAGGCCTACCTCAAAATGCTCGGGGAGCGCCCCGCCTTCGCCAGGGTGAGCGCCGACCGCAAGGCCGCCGTCGAGGCGCTGGCGGCGCGTGCGAAGAAGTAGGCGCGCCACATGCGGGAGCTCGCGCCTCTCGAAGAATACCTGCGCTTCACCGTCACGCTCACGGCGGTGCTCGATCCGTTCCTCGCGGTGCCGATCTTCGTCGGCATCACGGCGTCGCGCTCTACAGCCGAGCGAATCGCGCTGGCGCGCGTCGTCACGTTCACGGTGTTCGGCGTTCTCACGGGGTCGGCGCTCTTCGGCGAGGCGTTGCTGCGCCTGATCGGCGCGAGCCTGCCGGCGTTCAGCGTCGGCGGCGGGCTGGTGCTGCTGCTCATGGCGTTGGCGATGCTGAACGCTCGCGCGGGCGGCGTGCGGCAGTCCGCGGCCGAAGCCGAGGAGCTGGAGACCGGAGAGCTGTCCGGAGTCGTGCCGCTCGCAGTACCGTTGCTTGCGGGCCCTGGCGCGATCGGCACCACCATCATCGCGGCACAGGCGCACGGCCTGATGCATCTCGCCGCGATGATCCTGTGCATCGTGCTCGTGTGCGCAGTGCTGTGGGTCGTGCTGCGCTACGCGCATGCGCTCGCGCCGCGCCTGGGCACCACGGGCCTGAACATCGCCACGCGCCTGCTCGGGCTTCTGCTGGCTGCGCTCGCCATCCAGATCATGGCGTCGGGACTCGTGAAGCTGCTCCCCGGCCTCGCGGGCGCCTAGCCGCGCGCGAACCGGCGCGCGACCCAGGCCTCGATCGCCGCGCGCATCGCCTGCGGCTGCTCGGTGGGAATCCAGTGGCGTGCGTCGAGCTCGACGATCTCGCAGTCGGGCAGCGCGCGCAGCGCCGCGCGGGTGCGGCGTGGATCGGTGAAGCTGCTGCGCGCCGAGAGCAGCGCGAGCGTGGGCGCGGCGATGCCTGTGACATCCGGCCAGACCGCAGTGACCGCGGCCAGCGCCTGCAAATAGGCGCCGGTCGGCGTGCTGCGCAGGTCCGCGAGCGGCGAGGCGTAGCGCGCGAGCTGCGCCTCGCCGCTCGGGCCGGCCGCCAGCGCGGCGCGGGTCTGACGATCGAGTTGCTCCAGGTCCAGCTCGTCCAGATGGCGACGGTGGATGCCGAGCGCATTTAGGGCGCGCGTCAGCCACGCGAGCGCGACGAGCAGGGGCCGCAGATGCGCGATGCGCCGCATTTGGCCCGCGAGCGCCTCGGGCGGCATCGGCTCGACCAGGACCAGACCGGCCACGCTGGCGGGGCTGCGAGCCGCGAACTGCAGGGCGATGTTCGCGCCCAGGCAATGGCCGACGACGACTGCGCGCGCGATGCCTTCGGCGCGAAGTATCGCGTCGAGATCGGCGCACCACTCGGCCATGCCGATGCGCCCCCGGTGAACGGAGCGGCCCTGGCCGCGCAGGTCGAGCCGCAGCAGCGCCCAGGAGTCGTCGAGCGTGGTCTGGCCGACGAATTCCGCCCAGCGGCTCATGTTGCTGGCGACGCCGTGCACCAGCACAAGCGCGCGCGCTGCATCGGGGGCGCCCGAGCGCGCGTAGGCGATACGCGCGCCGCCGGGCGCCGCCAGCGTGCGCAGGCCCTGCGGGGTGGAGATCATCGCTGCGCGAGCCAGTCGGCGGCCTCGCGCCACAGCGTGTCGCGAAAGCGCTCGCGGAAGAAGCCGAAGTGTCCGATCCTGTCGGCTCCGACGTCGCGCGGGCTTATCGTGCGCAGTTCGGCGCGCGCCCCGGAATAGAGCTCGAGCAGCGCCGCGGCGGCGCGCGGCGGCGCGAAGCCGTCGTCGGCGGCGACGTAGGCGCGCAGCGGCGCGGCGAAGCGTGCGAAGGCCTCGCGAGCACCGAGCGCACCGGCCAGGTACTGCGGATGCCGGCACCAGCGCGCCCACTCGAGCGCGACGCCCTTGGGGAGGTCCTCGCCGAAGCCGAGGCGCGACGAGGGAAAATAGCCCACGAGCCTTGGCAACAGGGGAACGGCCACGTGGACCGCGAGCCAGATACCCGGCCGGCGCCGCGGCGGCCAGTTGCGCCAGTAGCCGGACTGCGCGCCGACCATCAGCACCGCGGCGAGCCGCCCCGCCTGCGGCAGGAGCGCGGTCGACACGCCTCCCACGCTGTGGCCCACGACCATCAGGCGTTCTCCCGGCGTCGTGCGCTCGAGGAAATCGAGCGCGCCGGCGGAATCGAGCAGCGGCCAATCGCGCATGCGCGCCCGCATGCCGCGCAACCTGGCCGGCCGCGAGCGGCCGATGCCGCGGTAGTCGAAGCTGAGCACCGTAAAGCCGCGCCCGGCGAGGAATGCGGCGAACTTGGCGTAATACTGTTGCGGGACCCCGGCGGCCGCCTGGATCTGAAGCGCGCGGCCGGCGGGCGACGCGGGGCGGAACAAGATGCCCCCGAGCGCCAGGCCGTCGCGCGCGGGGAATTCGACCCGCTCTTCCGAAATCACTTGGGGACCGGGCGCGGCATTCCCTGCTGATCGATCGCGACGTAGGTGAGGGTCGCTTCGGTCACCTTCACCACCTTGGGATCGGACGGACGGCGCTCGGCGAAGACTTCGACGTTCACCGTGATCGAAGTGGTGCCGATGCGCATCACGTCGGCGTAGAAGGAAAGAACGTCGCCGATCTGCACCGGCTGCTTGAACACGAACGAGTTGACCGCGACGGTGGCGACGCGGCCGCGCGCCACGCGGCCCGCCACCGTTCCGCCGGCAACGTCGACCTGCGACATGATCCAGCCGCCGAAGATGTCGCCGTTGTGGTTGGCGTCCGCCGGCATCGGTACCACGCGCAGCGCCGGCACCTTTCCCTTGGGCAGCTTCAGGCCGGGCGGCTGATGCGAGGCCTTGCCCATCTAGCGGCTCTTCTCCGCGAGGTAGTGCAGCGGACCTCCGCGGAACGGAGCGAAGCCGGTGCCGAAGATGAGGCCGGCGTCGATCAGATCGGCGTCGGCGACGATGCCTTCGGCGCGCACCGCGCGAGCTTCGGCGAGGTACGGCTCGATGAGCGATTCGGTCAGCTCGGGCGTGACGGCGCCTGCCGCGGCCTTCACCGCCTCGCCCTTCTCGTAGCGGTAGATGCCCTGCCCGGTCTTCTTGCCGAGCTGGCCGAGCGCCACCTTGTCCAGCAGCACCTTGGGCGCCTGCGCTTCGCCCGCCGCACCCTTCTTGGCCAGCTCCTTGCCCGCGGCGAGGCAGATGTCGAGCCCGACCGTGTCGGCGAGCTCGATGGGGCCCATCGGCATGCCGAACGCCTCCATCGCCGCGTCGATGGTCTCGGGCGGTGTGCCTTCGTCGAGCATGCGAAACGCGTTTTGCATGTAGGGACCGAGCACGCGGTTGACCAGAAACCCCGGAGAATCCTTGACCGGCAGCGGCAGCTTGTCAATCTGGCGCACGAATGCCGCGGCGCGCGCCGCGAGCGCGGCGTCCGTGCGCTCGCCCGAGACGACCTCGACCAGCATCATCTGCGGAACCGGATTGAAGAAGTGGATGCCGACCAGCCGCGCGGGATTCTCGAGGGCGGTGGCGATGTCGGCGAGCTTCAGGCTCGAGGTATTGGAAGCGAGGATCGCGCCGGGTCTCGCGAGGCGCTCGAGCCGCGCGAACAGCTCCCTCTTCGCCTCGAGGTTCTCGAAAATCGCCTCGATGATCACGTCTGCGTGCGCTGCGCCCCGTCCCGCGACATCGGGCACGAGGCGGTCGAGCGCGTCGCGCACGCGACGCCTGTCGCGCAGGCGGCGTTCGAAAAGTCGCGCGGCACGCTTGATCGCCGGCGCGATACGCTCGGGCGACGTGTCCTGCAGCGTGACGCGCAGGCCGCGCATCGCGCACAGCGCCGCGATGTCGCCGCCCATCACGCCGGCGCCGACGATATGCACGCGCGCCGCGGCGAAATCCGAGCCCTTGCCGGCGCTCTTGAGACTTTCCTGGAGGAAGAACACCCGGATGAGATTGCGCGTCGTGGGGTGCTCCGAGAGCGCCTTGATCGAACAGCCGGGATCGTCGGGCGCGAGGAACGGGTCGCCGTCGTACTTGAGCCACGCATCCAGGATCGCGTAGGGCGCCGGGTAGTGCTCGCGGCGTGCGCGTCTCGCGACCTGCTTGCGCGCTTGCGCTGCCACCAGCCTGCGCCCCGGCGGCGTCAGCAGCAGGCGCTGCGCAAGGGGCGGACGGCGCCGCGGGCGGTCGGCGAGCGTCACCACGCGCGCGGTGTTCTGCAGGACCCGCAGCGGCACCGCTTCGTCCACCAGTCCGATGCGGCGCGCGCGGCGCGCGTCGACCGTGCGCCCGGTAAGCAGCATGTCCAGGGCGGCCGCGGGACCGACCAGCTTCGGCAGCCACTGTAGGCCGTGCCAGAACGGCCAGATGCCGAGCATCACTTCCGGAAACGCGAAGCGCGTCCGGGGATCGTCCAGCGCGACACGATGCCGGCATGCGAGCGCCATTTCCAGGCCGCCGCCCATGCAAAAGCCGTTCACCATCGCGGTCGTCGGGAAGGGCAGCGAGCGCAGCTTGCTCATCGTGTCCCAGCCGAGGCGCGTGAAGTCGACCGCCTCGTCCGTCGACTTGAAATTGACGAACTCGTTCACGTCCGCGCCGGCGATGTAGTTCTCCTTCGCCGAGCGGATGATCAGGCCCTTGGGGCGCGCCGTCGCGATCTCGTCCAGCGCGGCGCTGAGCTCCTCGAGCGCCTCGCGCGAGAAGGTGTTGGTCGATTCGCCTTGCTTGTCGAAGCTGAGCCACACGAGCCCGTCGCGGTCCTGCTCGTGGCGCCAGTGCTTCACAGCGCCTCCACCAGCATGGCCCCGCCGAGCCCGCCGCCGATGCAGATCGCGGCGACGCCGCGCTTGGCCTTGTTGCGCTCGAGCGTCTTCAACAGATGCAGCACGATGCGCGCGCCCGAGGCCCCGACGGGGTGGCCGAGCGCGACCGCGCCGCCGTCGACATTCAGCTTCGCCATGTCCAGCTCGCCGAGCGCGCGCGGCAGGCCGAGCGCGTCGCGGCAGTAGGATTCATCCTTCCATGCCGCGAGGCAGCCGAGCACCTGCGCCGCGAAGGCCTCGTTGATTTCCCAGTAGTCGAGATCGTTCAGCGCCAGGCCGTGGCGCTTGAGGATCGGCGTGGCCGCATGCACCGGGCCGAGGCCCATCTGCGCCGGATCGAGCCCGGCCCACTCGGAATCGACGATGCGCCCGGCGGGCTGGAGGCCGTGCCTCCGCACCGCGTCCTCGGAGGCGAGAATCAGCCACGCGGCGCCGTCGGTGATCTGCGAGCTGTTGCCCGGCGTGACGTTGCCGTACTTGCGGTCGAAGAAGGGCTTGAGCTTCGCCAGCCGTTCGAGCGACGCGTCGCGTCGCACGCCGTCGTCCAGCGTGTAGGCGTTGCCCTCGCGGTCGTAGAGCGCCTCGAGCTCGCCGCCTCCCGCGGCGAGATATCCCGCGTCCTGCGCCGCGATTACGCGCGTATGGCTGCGCACCGAATATTCGTCCATCTGCTCGCGCGTGACGCCGAAGCGGTAGGCGAGGTTCTCGGCCGTCTGCCCCATCAGCAGGCCGACCATCGGGTCGGTGAGGCCCTTCATGATGCCGATTACCGGCGCGAGCAGCGACTTGAGCGGCAGGCGCGCGAACAGCGCCGCCTTCTGGCCGGCGGTCTTCGCCGCAGCCATGTCGGCGAACCAGTTCACCATCGCATCGGCGTACAGCAGCGGCGCGCGCGACAGCGCGTCGACGCCGCCCGCCAGCACCAGCTCTGAGCGTCCCGCAAGGATGTTGTTGATGCCCGAATCGAGCGCCTGCATTCCCGAGGCGCAATTGCGCATCACGGTCCACCCGGGCACCTTCTGTCCGCAGCCCATGCGTAGCGCCACCACGCGGCCGATGTTCACTTCGTCGACCGACGGCGCCGCGCAGCCCAGGATCACCTCGTCCAGCTCGGTCGGCTCGAAGCGCTGCCGTGCGAGCAGCGCGCGGCCCGCCTGCGTCGCGAGATCGCCCGCAGCGAACGGGCCGGGTCGGTTCTTCGCCTTGAGGAACGGCGAGCGCGCGCCGTCCACGACGTAGATCGGTCTCGCGAACATGGTCAGGCGGCCTTTGCGTTGGGCGGACTTTCCTGGGAGAGCCTGTGCATGATCTCGGCCCGGCCGAAGTCCTGGGCGAAATCGTCGACTTTGATGACATCCTTGCGCAGCGCCTCCTTCGCCCGCCAGAGCGCGAGCTCGTCGGCGCCGATCACGCCCTGCGCATGAGCCAGTGCGGCGACGTCTCCGCCCGGACCCGGCCGCAGGCTGCCGTCGCGCACCGCTTCGCGCATCTTCCTGTCGATCGGCTCGCAGGCGATGCTGGCGCGGAAAGCGCCCTCCAGCACGCCGGTGGCATCGGACTGGTCCTGCGGTACGTACATGCCCGCCGTCAGGCGGTCGCGCGCGGCGCCGGGCTCGAGAATCAATCGCGCGCACTCGTGGTTGTGGCGGTCCTGCGGCGGCCGGAACGGCATGCCCAGGGGAAATACCACCCGCCGCAGCAGCCAGCGCAGCGGCCTGACGGGGAAATTCGCATACACCGCGTCGATCGCCTGCTGTGCCTGCCACAGCGCGTCGTCCACCGCCCAGTGTACGAGCGGCAAATCTTCCTTGATGCGACCCTGGTCCTCGTAGCGCTTGAGCGTGGCCGAGATCAGGTACGTCATCGACAGCACGTCGCCCAAGCGCGCCGAGAGCTTCTCCTTGCGTTTGAGCGAGCCTCCCAGCGCGAGCATCGACATGTCGGCGAGGAAGGCGAGCGCGGCGGAAAGCTGCGACACGCGCCGGTAGTAGCGCGCCGTCTCGGGCGCCGCCGCGGACGGCGCGGTCGCCAGCCGCGCCCCGCTCAGTCCGTACGCGAAGGCGCGTACGCCGCGCGAAATCACGTGGCCGACGTGCGCCGTGAAAGCGTCGTCGAACTCGCGTACGGCGGCCCGGCCGCTCAATTCCTTCGCCGCGCGCATCTCGCGCAGCACGTAGGGGTGGCAGCGGATCACGCCCTGGCCGAAGATGATGAGGCTGCGGGTGAGGATGTTCGCCCCTTCCACGGTGATGCCGACCGGGACCACCTGGTAGCCCCGGCCGATCCAGTTGCTGGGCCCGAGGCAGATGCCCTTGCCGCCGTGGATATCCATCGCGTCGTCGATGACCCGGCGCACGCGCTCGGTCATGTGGTACTTGACGATCGCCGAGATGACGGCCGGCTTCTCGCCGGCGTCGACCGCTCCCGCAGTCATGACGCGCGCGGCGTCCATCATGTAGCAGTTCGCGGCGATGCGCCCGAGGGCTTCCTCCACGCCCTCCAGCCTGCCGATCGGCGTCTTGAACTGGCTGCGCACGCGCGCATACGCGCCGGTATAGCGCGCCATTCCCTTCGCGCCTCCGACCGACGAGCTCGGCAGCGAGATCGAGCGCCCCGCAGCGAGGCTGTTCATCAGCATCATCCAGCCTTTGCCCGCAAAGTCCCTGCCGCCGATGATCCAGTCGAGCGGCATGAACACGTCCTTGCCCCAGTTGGGGCCGTTCTGGAAAACGGCGTTCAGCGGCAGGTGACGGCGCCCGATGTTCACGCCGGGATGACTGGTCGGAACGAGCGCGCAGGTGATGCCGAGGTCCTCGGCGCCCCCGAGCAGCCGCTCGGGGTCGTACAGCCTGAAGGCGAGGCCGAGCACGGTGGCCACCGGCCCGAGCGTGATGTAGCGCTTGTCCCAGGTCACGCGCATGCCGAGCACTTCCTTGCCCTGGTAGCTGCCGCGGCACACGATGCCGTAGTCCGGGATCGACGCCGCATCCGATCCGGCCTCGGGGCTGGTCAACGCGAAGCAGGGGATTTCCTGCCCTTTCGCGAGCCGCGGCAGGTAGTGGTTCTTCTGCTCGTCGGTGCCGTAGTGCAGCAGCAGCTCGGCGGGCCCGAGCGAGTTAGGCACCATCACCGTCACGGCCGCCGCGTTCGAGCGCGTCGAGAGCTTCATCACCACGGCCGAATGCGCGAGCGCGGAGAATCCGAGCCCGCCGAACTTCTTCGGGATGATCATGCCGAGGAAGCCCTTTTCCTTGATGAACTGCCACACGTGCGGCGGCAGGTCCTGGCGCTCGTGGGTGATCTCCCAGTCGTCGCATAGGGCGCACAGTTCCTCGCACGGACCGTCGAGGAAGGCCTGTTCTTCGGCCGTGAGGCTGGGGGCGGGCGTCGACAGTAGCCGCTGCCAGCGCGGGGCGCCGGAGAACAGCTCGCCGTCCCACCATACCGTGCCGGCATCGATCGCCTCCTTCTCCGTCTGCGACATGTCCGGCAGGACGCGCCGGAACAGCGCCAGCAGCGGAGCGCTGATCAGCGCGCGGCGCAACGCGGGCAGGTTGAGCACCGCGGCGAGCGCGAGGAACGCGACGGCGAGGATCGAGTTGGCGGTCGCGCCCAAGGCGGCCGCGGCGGAGAGCCAGAACGCGAGCGCGGCGCCCGCGGCGGTCCACCAGATGAGCGGCAGGCTGAAATAGCCGAGTACCAGGAACGCGGCGATTGAGGCAAGCACGAATGCGAGCATGGTCATCCCCCGTTTCTCTCTATGCGGCGATTTTGACGTCGCGCCGCTGCGGCAGCGGCGCGCACAGGCCCGCGGTCAGGAACGCGGCCAGGCGATCCTCGAGCAGCCGGGCGTCGTAGCGATCCTCCGGCTTGCAGCCGGCGATCAACTGCACCGTGTCGGTCGCCGCGAGCGTGTAGGACAGGGTGCCGAACATGAAGTGCATGCGCCACACCAGCTCGTCGCGCGGCAGCTCGGGCAAGGACCTGGTGAACGCCTGTTTGAAGCGCTCCATGGTGGGTGCGTAGAGCTGGCCGATCAGCGCCCGAATCGACGCTGCCGGCTCGGTGTAAGTGCGTCCGAGCAAGCGGATGAAATTGCGCCCCCCGCCGGCCGTATCTTCGATCATGCGCAGGCCGGGACGCACGAACGCCCGGATGATGCGCTCGGGCGCCAGCGGTGCACCCGCGGCCTCGCGCTCGAGCTGGTCGAGCGCTGCCACACGCTCGGCGTTCATCGGGTCCAGGCGCCGGCGAAACAGCGCTTCGATGAGCGCATCCTTGGAGCCGAAGTGATAATTGACGGCGGCGAGATTGACGCCGGCGGTCGAGGTCAGCAGGCGCACCGAGGTGGCCTCGAAACCGTGCTGCATGAACAGCGACTCGGCGGCGTCGAGGATGCGCGTGCGAGTCGCGTGCTGGGGCTTGACGGCGAGAAGGGACATGAAAGCGTCCTGGATGGAATCAAACGAACGTTTGAATAATAGATTGCGCGGCGGCTTCGCGTCAACCCGATGACCGGCTTTTCGCTGCTCGGGCTCGTCCTGCTGTCGATGGCGTGGCTGTTCTTCTTGGGTGGAGCGGCGCTCAACTTCCAGGCTTGGCGAACGGCCCGGCGCGCCCGCCGGGACAGCGCGGCGCCGGCGGGCGGGATTCCATTTTTGCCCGGGGTCGTCGGCTCACTGGCGTCGTTCTTCACCGTGGGCTGGGCGCTGACGCGGGGCTACGTGGTGCACTGGGCATGGCTGTGGATCGCGTTGCCGCTCGTGCTCGACGTGTACTGCGCCGGCGGGCTGCTGCTCGCGCTGCTCGGGCTCGTACGGCGCGCAAGTAAGCGAAGGCCCGGCGCATAGCGCTTAGAATGCCGGGCTCGCCATGGCCCGACGCGCGCATCAGTCCGCCCCGACGCAGCGACTCTCAGGATCCGAGTGGCGGGTGTTGCGGCTGCTGCTGCCGTACCTGCTCGAATACAAGTGGCGCGTCGCGGCGGCGCTCAGCTTCCTCGTGTTCGCCAAGCTCGCCAATGTCGGCGTGCCGCTGGTGATGAAGCAGGTAGTCGACGGCCTCGATGCGCGCACGGCGGTGCTCGCGGTGCCGATCGCGCTGCTGGCGGTCTACGGCATCCTGCGCTTCTCCACGACGCTGTTCGCCGAGCTGCGCGACGTCGTTTTCGTGCGCGTGACCCAGCGCGCCATCCGGCGCGTCGCGCTCGGCGTGTTCCGGCATCTGCACGGCCTGTCGCTCAGGTTTCACCTGGAGCGCCAGACCGGCGGCATGTCGCGTGATATCGAGCGCGGCACGCGCGGCATCTCGACGCTGCTGTCGTACCTGCTGTTCTCCATCATTCCGGTGATCCTCGAGTTCGCTCTGGTCGCAGGCGTGCTGCTGAAGAAATTCGACTGGCGCTTCGCGGCCATAACCTTCGGCGCGGTCGTCTTGTACCTCGGTTTCACGGTGCTGGTGACGGAGTGGCGCATGGAGATCAGGCGCCGGGCAAACGAGCTCGATTCGAAGGCCAACACGCGCGCCATCGACAGCCTGCTCAACTACGAGACGGTGAAGTACTTCGGCAACGAGGAATTCGAGGCGCGCCGCTACGACGAGAACCTGCGCAAATACGAGACCGCGTCGGTGCAGAACGAGGCTTCGCTCGGGCTGCTGAACATCGGCCAGTCGTTCATCATCGCCCTCGCCGTGACGGCGCTCATGTATCTCGCCGCCGAGGGGGTGGTCAAGCAGGCGTTTACGCTCGGCGACCTCGTGCTGGTGAACGGACTGCTGATCCAGCTCTACATTCCGCTCAACTTCCTCGGCATGGTGTATCGCGAGATCAAGCAGGCGCT
>DASPRB010000127.1:0-11028 GCA_035624675.1 Burkholderiales bacterium | reverse complement strand
AAGAAGAAGGCTGCGAAGAAGTCTGCCAAGAAAAAGGCAGCGGGTAAGAAGAAGTCCGCCAAGAAAAAGAAAAAAGCAGCCAAGAAAAAGCCGAAAAAGGCTGCCAAGAAGAAGAAAGCGGCGAAGAAACCCGCGAAACCTGAGGCCGAGCCTGCGGCGCCGTTGACGACGGTCGAGGCACCACCGCCGTCAACTGCTGCGACCCCCGGCGCGCGAACCGCGCTGAATCCAGCAGCCGCGTGGCCATTTCCAACCGGATCCCGGCCGTAACCGGAACCCGATCGGGAATGTGGCTTGGGGTGTGAACCCCTCGCCTGGCCCTGAAGCTGAGCGGACCGCCTTGGTCGTTTGGGCCTTACGCAAGGACCGAGGCGGATCCGCGAAGCTTCCTTTGATCCCGGCTGAGGGGGTCGGCCGGGCTCAACCTCCTAAGCATTTTACCGGGTGCCAGATCCGTCACAAAGGGAAAAAAATCCGAACGAACAGGCGGTTCGCAACGATTCGTAATGTCTCGTCTGGATCGAACGGAAGTGATTGACGGATCATGGAAATTTCCGCTATGATTCGCCTCGCTGCGCTGCAACATACATTCGACGAGCATGCGTGCAGCTGTGCTGGAAGAGGGTCGGTCAGGCCCTGGACAGCACCCCCGCCAGACCGTCGAGCGGTCAAAGTTGGCGAGGCTGGACCCCTTGCCCGGCGAGCCGGGTCCGTTACCGGCGATCAGGCAAGCGAGGGAACGAGCGGCGCAAGATGCGTGGAGGTGCACGATGGAAGCAACGCGCAATACGATTTTTCGGATTCCTCTGGTTTCGACCGGGGTTCGCGTGCTGTCGCTGGCGCGCGGGGTATTCGCCCTGGTGGGGCTGTTGGTCGTGCTCGCCGTGACTCTGCCGGCGCCGCGCGAGTTCCTGGTCGAGCAGGCCGGGGCGATGGTCCGCTCCGAGGACACCACCAGCGATGCATCGCCGATCGCGGCAGGCGCCTTCCGGGCGCCGGACAATCCCGGCTTGGCCGAGCACGAGCAGCGCGCGGTGGCTGATTTCATCGCCAAGCGCTACCGGGTATCCGACCAGGCCGTCGCGGGCTTCGTCGCGACGGCGTATCGCGCCGGTCGGCGCTTCGCGGTCGATCCGCTGCTCATCCTCGCCGTGATGGCGATCGAGTCGCGCTACAACCCGGTCGCGGAGAGCAACGTCGGCGCGATGGGGCTGATGCAGGTGCTGCCGAAGTTTCACCAGGACAAGCTGAGCGAGCACGGCGGCGACGACGCGCTGCTCGATCCGGTGGTCAACATCGAAGTGGGCACGCAAATCCTGCGCGAGTACCTCAAGCGCTTCGGCGAAACCGAAACGGCCCTGCAGGTGTACGCGGGCGCGATCGACGAGCCGACCTCGCAATACGCAAGCAAGGTGCTGGCGGAGCGCTCGCGTCTGAAGCAGGTCCAGGATCGCGTGCGCCGTCCCGGATAGCCGCGGATCGACTCAGGCGAGCGTCGCGCAGAAGCGCGCGATCCTGCTCGCTCCTTCCTGGAGGTCGGCCATGGCCCGCGTATACGCGAAGCGCAGGCGGGAGCGGGTTCCGTTCACGCCGAAATCCACCCCCGGAGTCGCCGCGACCCCTTCTTTCTCGAGCAGCTCGATGGCGAAGCGCTTGGCGTCGACGCCGAAGCGCGAGCAGTCCGCGTAGACATAGAACGCACCGTTCGGTTTGACCGGGACCTCCAGGCCGGCCCGCTCCAGCGCGGAGACGATGAAGTCGCGCCGGCGCTCGAATTCGCGCCTGCGACCTTCGAGGATGTCGATCGTTTCCGGGAGGAACGCCGCGAGCGCGGCGTGCTGCGCGGCCGCGGGCGCGCAAATGAACAGGTGCTGAGCGAGCTTCTCGAAGGTGCGCATGCTCGCCTCCGGCACGACCGCCCAGCCCAGCCGCCAGCCCGTCATGCAGAAGTACTTGGAGAAGCTGTTGACCAGCGCGATGTCGCCGGGCAAGTCGAGCGCAGTGCTGGGCGACTCGCCGTACACCAGTCCCTGGTAGATCTCGTCCACGATGAGCAGCCCGCCGCGCTCGGCCGCAAACGACGCAATGCGCTCGAGCTCGGTCCGCGGCAGCAGGGTGCCGCTCGGATTCGCCGGCGAGCCGAACAGCAGGCCCAGGGTGGCGGACCGCCAGGCGTTCCGCACGCCGGCGAGCGTCGGCTGGAAACGCGACTCCGGGCCGACATCCACCGCGCGCGACAGCCCTTCGAAGGCTCGAACGAAATGCCGGTATCCCGGGTAGCCCGGGTCGGGAATCAGCACCTCGGCCCCGGGTTCCACGTAAAGCGCAAGCAACAGCAGCAGCGCGCCCGAGGCGCCCGCCGTCACCGCGATGCGGGATGCCGGGACGTCGACGCCGTAGCGCGCGGCGTAATGCTGCGCGATCGCCTCGCGCAACGCCGGAAGGCCGAGCGCCGCCGTATAGGCAGTGCGCCCCTCGCGCAGCGCGCGCACGCCCGCTTCGACCACCGGCTCGGGCGCGGTGAAATCGGGCTCTCCGATCTCCATGTGGATCACGCGGCGCCCTGCGGCCTCCAGCGCGTGTGCGCGGGCCAGGACCTCCATCACTTCGAAGGGCTGGATCTCCGCGGCCCGACGCGCCGCGACCACTCGGGAATGCGCGTCGAGAGCGCGCATGTGTTTGAACCACAAGGAAGGATGCCGCCGATTATACGGAGTCCCGCGCTATAATTTTTCCCCCGGGCGCTCCGGTTTTCGCACCGCTTGTGGAGCCGCACGCGCGGGGGTGCGAGGAGCGAACGTGGACGAGCAACTGAAGAAGGGCGCGCTGGAGTATCACCAGCTGCCGCGCCCCGGCAAGATTTCCGTACTTCCCACCAAGCAGCTGATCAACCAGCGCGATCTGGCGCTCGCCTATTCTCCGGGCGTGGCCGCCGCCTGCGAGGAGATCGTGCGGGATCCCGCGCAGGCGGTGAATCTGACGTCGCGCGCCAACCTGATCGGGGTCGTGACCAACGGCACGGCGGTGCTCGGTCTGGGCGCGATCGGGCCGCTGGCCGCGAAGCCGGTGATGGAAGGCAAGGCGGTGCTGTTCAAGAAATTCGCCGGCATCGACTGCTTCGACATCGAGCTGAACGAGCGCGACCCCGACAAGCTGGTGGAAATCATCGCCGCGCTGGAGCCGACGTTCGGCGGCATCAACCTCGAGGACATCAAGGCGCCGGAGTGCTTCCAGATCGAGCGCAAGCTCAGGGCGCGCCTCAAGATCCCGGTGTTCCACGACGACCAGCACGGCACGGCGATCATCGTCGGCGCCGCCGTGCTGAACGGCCTGGCGGTCGTCGGCAAGGAGCTCGCAAAAGTGCGGCTGGTGACGTCGGGGGCCGGCGCGGCGGCGCTCGCCTGCCTCGATCTGCTGGTCAAGATGGGGCTTTCGATCGAGAACATCACCGTCACCGACATCAAGGGCGTGGTCTACAAGGGGCGCAAGGAGGAAATGGACCCCGACAAGGAACGCTACGCGAAGGACACGCGGGCGCGCGCTCTGGACGACGTGATCGAAGGGGCCGACATTTTCCTCGGCTTGTCGGCGGGCGGGGTTCTCAAGCCGGCAATGGTGAAGAAGATGGGCGCGCGCCCGCTCATCCTGGCGCTCGCGAATCCCGAGCCCGAAATCCGCCCGGAGCTCGCCAAGGGGGCTCGTCCGGATTGCGTCATCGCCACCGGGCGCAGCGATTACGCCAACCAGGTGAACAACGTGCTGTGCTTTCCGTTCATCTTCCGCGGTGCGCTCGACGTCGGGGCGACGACCATCAGCACCGAAATGGAGCTGGCGGCCGTGCGCGCGCTCGCCGAGCTCGCGCGCGCGGAGACCTCCGAGCAGGTCGCGCAGGCCTACGGCGTCGAGTCGCTCAGCTTCGGCCCCGAATACCTGATCCCGAAGCCGTTCGACCCGCGGCTCATCGCGCGCATTGCCCCGGCGGTCGCCAAGGCGGCGATGGACTCGGGCGTCGCGACGCGTCCCCTGGGCGACCTGGACGCCTACCGGGAGTCGCTCACGCAGTTCGTGTATCACTCCGGATTGATCATGAGGCCGCTGTTCTCGGCCGCCAAGGCGGCGCCGCGCCGCGTGGTGTACGCCGAAGGCGAGGACGAGCGCGTGCTGCGCGCGGTGCAGGTCGTGCTCGACGAGGGTCTGGCCAAGCCGCTGCTCATCGGCCGCCCGGCGGTCATCGAGCGGCGCCTCAAGCAGCTCGGCCTGCGCATGCGGGCCGGAGCCGACTTCAATCTCGTCAATCCGGACGAAGATCCGCGCTATCGCGACTACTGGACCACGTATCACAAGCTCACCGAGCGCAAGGGCGTCTCGCCCGAGTACGCGAAGATCGAAATGCGGCGCCGGAACACGCTCATCGGCGCGATGCTCATGCACAAGGGCGAAGCCGACGCGATGCTGTGCGGCACGTTCGGCGCGCACGCGCTGCATCTGCACTACGTGGATCAGGTCATCGGCTTGCGACAGGGCGTGCGCCACTACGCGGCGATGAACGCCCTCATGCTGCCCAAGCGCATGGTGTTCATCTGCGACACCTACGTCTCGCCCGACCCGGACGCGGAGCAGATTGCGGAGATGACCGTTCTCGCGGCGGAGGAAGTCAGGCGCTTCGGCCTGGCGCCCAAGGTGGCGCTGCTGTCGGCGTCCAACTTCGGCTCGGTGCCGCTGACTTCCGCCGACAAGATGCGCCGCGCGCTCGCTCTGCTCCGGGAGCGCGCCCCGGAGCTCGAAGTCGAGGGCGAGATGCACGGCGACGCGGCCCTCTCGGAGGAGATCAGGCTCAAGGTTTTCCCGAACTCGCGCCTGCGCGGCGAGGCCAATCTGCTCATCATGCCGACGCTCGACGCGGCGAATATCGCCTTCAACCTGCTCAAGACCGCCGCCGGAGACGGCGTGACGATCGGACCGATCCTGCTCGGCGCCGCGCGTACCGTGCATATCCTCACGCCTTCGGCGAGCGTGCGCAGAATCGTGAACATGACCGCCCTGACCGTCGTCGACGTCAATGCGCCGCACGGGCAGGATCAGAGCCTGTTCTGAGGCGCGACGGCATCGGGCATGACGAGCGAGAGCTCAACCGAACACAGCGCGCCGCCGCGGTGGTCCCGCCCGCGCGCCGGGCTGGTGCTGACCGGCGGAGGCGCGCGCGCCGCCTACCAGGTGGGCGTGGTCAAGGCGGTGCGCGACGTGCTCGGCAGCCCGGCGCGCAATCCCTTTCCCATCCTGTGCGGGACTTCGGCCGGCGCGATAAACGTGGCGACGCTCGCGGTGCACGCGGACGACTTCACGCAGGCGGTTTCGCGGCTGCTCGAAGTCTGGGAGCACATGCGCTGCGCAAAGATCTACCGCACCGACCCGTGGAGCATCGCCAAGAGCGGGGCGCGCTGGCTCTCGTCCATGATGCTCGTGTCGCGGCACAACCCGGTAGCGCTGCTCGACAACGCGCCGCTGCGGCACATGCTCGAATCGAGCCTGCAGTTCGAGCGCATTCAGGAGCACCTCGACGCGGGCGCGCTGTACGCCGTGTGCGTGACTGCGTCGGGCTACACCTCGGGCCAGAGCGTATCGTTCTTCCAGGGCGGCTCCGGCCTCGAAGGCTGGGAGCGCAACCAGCGGATCGGCGCGGCGGTCACGCTCAAGCTCGAGTATCTGCTCGCCTCCGCGGCGCTGCCCTTCATCTTTCCCGCGGTCAAGGTGCACCGCGAGTACTTCGGCGACGGTTCGATGCGCCAGATCGCGCCGGTGAGCCCGGCCCTGCATCTCGGCGCGGACCGGGTGCTGATCGTCGGCACCGGCCGGCAGACGCTCGATATGGCGCGCGCGCGCTCGAACATCTACCCGTCGCTCGCGCAGATCGCCGGCCATGCGCTGAACAGCATCTTCCTCGACAGCCTGATGGTCGATATCGAGCGACTGGAGCGCATCAACCGCACGCTGAGCGCCATTCCGCCCGAGCGGCTCGCGCAGGCCGGCGTCGAGCTGCGCCCGGTCAAGGTGTTGTTCATCACGCCCTCGGAGCCGATCGAGCGCATTGCGGCGCGTTTCCTGCACGAGCTGCCGAACACCGTTCGCTTCCTGCTGCGGCCCACCGGAGCGCTGAGCCGTGCGGGCTCCAACCTGGCGAGCTACCTGCTGTTCGAGGAGGCGTTCTGCCGCGCGCTGATCGACCTCGGCTATCAGGACACGATCGCCCGCGAGGCCGAGGTGCGCGCGTTTTTCGAGGGTGTATAGAGGAGGTCCACATGGCCGATACGTCCCAGACCCATGATCCGTTCGAAATGTTCCGCCGCTTGTGGGGCCCGCTCGGCTTGCCCGCGCCCGGCATGGCCATGCCCACGCTCGACCCGAAGGAAATCGAGAAGCGCATCTCGGACCTGCGCTCGGTCGAGGCGTGGCTGTCGATGAACCTGAACATGGTGCGCTTCTCGATCCAGGGGCTCGAGCTGCAGAAGGCCGCGCTGAATGCGATGCGGGCGGCGGGCGAAGCCGGCGCGCAGGCCGCCTCGGCGGGCGCGCCCGGCGCGTCGTTCGGCGAGATGGCCGCCGATGCGGCCAGCAGCGCGGCGAGCACGCTGTTCTGGCCGTGGGCCATGATGCAGCAGGCGATGGCGGCGGGCGCCGCGCAGCCCGGCGGCGCAGCGCCGAAGGGCGAGCCGGCGCCCGAGGGCGGCGGCAAGAAGTGAGCCGATTTCTTTTTTTTCACTGAGGAGAAGAACGACATGTCCAAGGCAATTCGCTTTCACAAGACCGGCGGGCCGGAGGTTCTCCAGCTGGACGAGGTGTCCGTCGGCGAGCCGGGCCCGGGCCAGGTGCGCGTTCGGCACACCGCGATCGGCGTGAATTTTCTCGACACCTATCAGCGTTCCGGGCTGTACCCGATCCAGCTGCCTTCGGGCGCCGGCAACGAGGGCGCGGGCGTGGTCGAGGCGGTCGGTGCGGGCGTCACGCTGGTCAAGGCGGGCGACCGCGTCGCCTACACCGGCGGCACTCCCGGCGCGTACAGCGAAACGCGTCTGTACCCGGCGGACCGTCTGGTGAAGACGCCGGCGGGCATCAGCGACGAGCAGGCGGCTTCGATCATGTTGAAGGGCATGACCGCCCACTACCTGATCCACCGCACCTACGCGGTCAAGCGCGGCGACACCGTGCTGTTCCACGCCGCGGCCGGCGGCGTCGGGCTGCTCGCCTGCCAGTGGCTGAAAGCGCTCGGTGCGACGGTGATCGGAACGGTCGGCTCGGACGAAAAGGCGGCGATCGCCAAGGCGCACGGCTGCGATCACGCGATCGTCTATACGCGCGAGAACTTCGTCGAGCGGGTGAACGAGATCACCGGCGGCAAGAAGGTGCCGGTGGTGTACGACTCGGTCGGCAAGAGCACCTTCGAGGGCTCGCTCGACTGCCTGCGCCCCTTCGGCCTGATGGTGTCGTTCGGCAATGCCTCGGGCGCGGTGCCGCCGTTCAACACCGGCATCCTGGCGCAGAAAGGCTCGCTCTACCTCACCCGGCCGACGCTGGTGACCTATATCGCGTCGCGCGCGGATCTCGAGGCCACCTCGAGCGCGCTGTTCGACGCGATCAAGTCGGGCAAGGTCAAGGTGGACATCAGCGCGCGCTACAAGCTGGCGGACGCGGCGCAGGCGCATCGCGACCTCGAGGCGCGCAAGACCACCGGCCAGATTGTGCTCGTGCCGTAGCGGGGAGGACGGGCCTCGCCCGATGCGCGTGCAGCTGATTCACGAGCGCGCCGAGGAGCTCGACCTGGACGAGCTGCGCAGGCGCCTCGGCGCCGCGCCGCTCGCTGCGGTGTACGGCGATCAGGGCGCGCAGCGCGACGCCGCGGGTCTGCGGCCCGCGGCGGTGCTGATGCCGATCGTCCTGCGCGCCGGGCAGTGGACCATGCTGTTCACGCGCCGCACCGAGCATTTGCGCAGCCATGCGGGGCAGATCAGCTTCCCCGGCGGAAGTGCGGAGTCGGGGGACGCGGGACCCGAGGCGACGGCGCTGCGCGAATCGCAGGAGGAGCTCGGCCTCGAGCCGGGCAGGGTCGAACTCGTCGGCCGCCTCGGGGAGTACTGCACCCGAACCGGCTTCCGCATCACCCCGGTGGTCGGGGTGCTGCTGCCGCCGCTCGCGCTGCGGCCGGATGCCGAGGAAGTCGAGGAGACATTCGAGGTGCCGCTCGCGTTCCTGCTCGATGCGCGCAACTACCAGCGGCACTCGCGCCTGTACGAGGGGGAGCTGCGCACGTTCTTCGCCATCCCGTACGGCGATTACTACATCTGGGGTGCCACCGCCGGCATGCTCGTCAACCTGCATCGGCAGCTGGCGCGTGCCGGGGCCTAGGCGGCGTCCTTACTCTCGCGCTTCTCGAAGATGAAACCCTGCGCGGACAGGGTGGCCAGCATGCCGGGCACGTCGCCGAGCCCCTTGCATTTGTCGCGGTGCTCGCTCGCGCTGGTCTGGCCGTCGATCATGACGAGCAGCGCGCGCAATCGCGGCGGCAAACCGAAGCTGCGGCGCGAAATTTCCTCGCGCCCCTTGTCGGTCTTGGCGAAAACGGCCCCTGGATCCACGCTTCCCCTCCCGCGAGCCTCGCCGATCCAGTCTAGCACAGGGCTCGTCGGCAGCTCGGATGCCGACGTGATATCTTCACGCCTCTCCGCGAAGGCCCATCCGATGAGCGTCATTGCGATCATCGCAGCGCTGATCCTCGAACAGTGGCGGCCGCTGGGCGAGCGCAAGATCTACTCGGCCTGGCTCTCGGCGGCGGCGGGCTGGATCGAGCGCACGCTGCACGCGACCGAAGGGCGCAACGGCGCGCTCGCCTGGGCGCTCGCGGTGCTTCCCGCCGCAGCGGCGGCGATCGTGCTGCACGCGGCGCTGTACCGGCTCAGTCCGCTGCTCGCGCTGCTGTTCAACGTGGCCGTGCTCTACCTGACGCTCGGCTTCCGCCAGTTCAGCCACAGCTTCACGCAGCTGCAGACCGCGCTCAAGGGCGGCGAGCTCGAGCGCGCGCGCGAGCTGATCTCCGCATGGCGAGGCGAGCCGACCCTGCCGCGCGAGCGCGAGGAGATCGTTCGTCTGACGGTGGAGGAGGCGATCCTCGCGGCGCACCGCCACGTCTTCGGCGTGATCTTCTGGTACGTCGTGCTGCCCGGTCCGAGCGGGGCGCTGGTCTACCGCCTGGCGGCGTTCGTGCGCCAGCGCTGGAGCACGCTGGGTTCCTTCGGCGCGTTCGCCGCGCGCGCGCTCCACCTGCTCGAGTGGCCCGCCGTGCGCCTCACCGCGGCGACCTTCGCCGTCGTTGGCGACTTCGAGGACGCGCTGTATTGCTGGCGCACGCAGGCGCGCGGCTGGGCGGACGGCAATGCGGGCGTGCTGCTCGCCGCCGCGGCCGGCGCGATGGGCGTGCGCCTGGGCATGGCGGTGCAGGACGCGGGCGGCACGGAGCCGCGGCCGGAGCTGGGCCTGGGCGCGAGCGTCGACATCCCGACGCTCGACAGCACGGTCGGGCTGCTGTGGCGCGCCGTGGTGATGTGGGTCTTCCTGCTGCTCGTGTTCGCGCTCGCGCAGCTCGTCGCCTAGGCGTTGCGGTAGGCGCCGCAGCGCCAGCATTGCGTGAACTGAGGCTCGCCCGGCTCGCCGCAGGCGCCGCAGCGCCAGGGGCCCGCGCCGGCAGCACGCTGCACGCCATGGCGCAGGACGCGCTCCGCGCGCTCGGCTTCGGCGTCCTCCAGCACCCAGAGCTCCACCTGGCATTCGCTCGGGGGCAGCTGTCCCATCGCCGAGCCGAGCAGCTCGTTGCGCACCTGCGCGGCGATGCCCTCGGCCTGCAGCAGATTGCGCGCGTGGTGCACCGCGACCCGGTCGAAGGAGCTGAATACGCGCTTCATCGCTCGATGCGCGCGGCGAGCTCCTGCTCGACGATGCGCCGGTAGAGCTGCAGGCGGCGGGGATGGATGGCGCCGGAATCGGCGGCCTGCTGCACCCCGCAGCCGGGTTCGGCGAGGTGGCGGCAGTCCTGGAAGCGGCAGCGCGCGGCGTGCGCGGCGAATTCGCGGAAGCCGTGCGCGATGTCGCGCGCCTCGAGTCCCGCCAGCCCGAACTCCGACACGCCCGGCGTATCGACGATCTCGCTTTGCTCGTCGATGCGGTACAGGCGCGCCGCGGTGGTCGATTGCCGTCCGCTGTCGAGGAAGCGCGAGATCTCGCCGATGCGCACGTGCGCGTCGGGGACCAGCGTCCTGATCAGCGTCGACTTGCCCATGCCAGATTGTCCCGCGAGCAGGCTGCGCTGGCGCGCGAGGTACGGAAGCAGCGGCTCGGCGTCGTGCTTACCGACCAGCTCGATCAGCGGATAGCCCAGGCCGCGGAACGGCTCGAGCGCGCCGAGCGCGCGCTCGCGCAGCTCCGTCAGATCGACCTTGTTCAACACCAGCAGCGCGGGCAGCCGCGCGTGCTCGGCCGCCACCAGGAAGCGGCACACCAGCTCGTCGGAGAACGAGGGCTCGCAGGCGACCAGCACCACCAGCTGCGTGACGTTGGCGGCCAGCACCTTCGTGCGGTGCTGGCTCGAGCGCGAGAACACGCTGTGCCGCGGATCGAGCGCCTCGATCACCGCGCGCCCACCGCCGACCGCTCCGAGCGCAGCGCGGTCGCCGCAAACCGGCTGGATACGGCGATTGCGCGCGCTCGCCTGCAGCAGCTGCCCGTCGTCCGCGCGCACCAGGCACTCGCGCCCGAACGCGGCCACGACGGTGCCCGCGGCCGCGGGTCCGATCACGCTAGATTCCGAACAGGGCGTCGCACTTGGCCGCGCAGATGAAGTCGTTCGCGCTCAGGCCGCCGATCGCGTGAGTGCAGTACTCGACGCGGCACTTGTTGTAGCCGACTTCCAGGTCCGGATGATGGTCCTCGCGATGCGAGACCCAGGCGAGCGCGTTGACGAACGCCATCGTCTGGTAGTAGTTGGCG
>DASPRB010000119.1:0-5674 GCA_035624675.1 Burkholderiales bacterium | reverse complement strand
CATGCAGGGCGGAACGTTCTCGATCTCGAGCCTGGGCGGCATCGGCGGCACTGCCTTCACGCCGATCATCAACGCGCCGGAGGTGGCGATCCTGGGCGTGTCGCGCTCGGTGACGCGCCCGGTGTGGGACGGCAAGGAGTTTGCGCCGCGCCTCATGCTGCCGCTGTCGCTCTCGTACGATCACCGCGTGATCGACGGCGCGGCCGCTGCGCGCTTCACGAGCTACCTCGCCTCGGTGCTGTCGGACATCCGTAGGTCGCTGCTCTGAAATGGCGAAGCTGATCGAGGTCAAGGTTCCGGACATCGGCGACTTCAAGGACGTCGAGGTCATCGAGCTGCTGGTCAAGCCGGGCGAGACGATCGCCAAGGAGCAGTCGCTCATCACGCTCGAGTCGGACAAGGCGACCATGGAGATCCCCTCGCCCGAGGCAGGGGTGGTCAAGGCGCTCCTGGTCAAAGTGGGCGACAAGCTGTCCGAAGGCTCGCCGGTGCTCTCGCTCGAATCCGCCGAGGCGGCGTCTGCGCCCGCACCCGCACCGACACAGCCGGCGGCCGAGGGCGAGATCGAATGCGACGTGGCGGTGCTCGGCTCCGGTCCCGGCGGCTACTCGGCGGCGTTTCGCGCGGCCGACCTCGGCCTGCGCACCGTGCTCGTCGAGCGCTATGCGACGCTCGGCGGCGTGTGCCTGAACGTGGGCTGCATCCCTTCCAAGGCGCTGCTGCACGCCGCCGCGGTGACCGACGCGGCGCGCGCCCTGGCCGACCACGGCATCGTGTTCGGCGAGCCGAAGATCGAGCTCGACAAGCTGCGTGCCTTCAAGGACAAAGTCGTCGGCCGGCTCACCGGCGGCCTCGCGAGCATGGCCAAGGCGCGCAAAGTCACGGTCGTGCAGGGCGTCGGTACGTTCTCGGATCCGAACAGATTGAAAATCGAGACCCATGAGGGCCCGAAGATCGTGCGCTTCAAGAGCGCGATCATCGCCGCGGGTTCCCAGGCGGCGAAACTGCCCTTCCTGCCGGACGATCCGCGCATCGTCGATTCCACCGGAGCGCTCGAGCTGCGCGCGGTGCCGAAGAAGCTGCTGGTGATCGGCGGCGGCATCATCGGCCTGGAGATGGGCACGGTGTATTCGACGCTCGGCGCGCGCCTGGACGTGGTCGAGATGCTCGATGGCCTGATGCCCGGCGCCGACCGCGACCTGGTCGCGGTGTGGCAGAAATTCAACGCCCGGCGCTTCGACAAAATCATGCTGAAGAGAAAGACCGTCAGGGTCGAGGCGCAGAAGGACGGCATCGCGGTCTGGTTCGAAGGGGATGGCGCGCCCAAGGAGCCGCAGACATACGACCTCGCGCTCGTCTCGGTCGGCCGCACGCCGAACGGCAGGCACATCGGCGCGCAGGCGGCCGGCGTTGCGGTCACCGAGCGCGGGTTCATCGAGGTCGACTCGCAGATGCGCAGCAACGTGCCGCACATCTACGCCATCGGCGATATCGCGCGCGCACCGATGCTCGCGCACAAGGCGGTGCACGAGGGCCACGTGGCGGCCGAGGCGGCAGCGGGACAGAAGTCGCACTTCGACGCGCGCGTCATTCCGTCGGTCGCGTACACCGATCCGGAGATAGCCTGGGTCGGAATCACCGAGGAGGAAGCGAAGAAGTCCGGCGTCAAGCTGGGGGTGGCCAAATTCCCCTGGGCCGCCTCGGGCCGCGCGCTGGCCAATGCGCGCGAGGAAGGCTTCACCAAGCTGCTGTTCGATGCCGAAACGCACCGCATCGTCGGCGCCGGCATCGTCGGCACGGGCGCAGGCGACCTGATCAGCGAGCTCGCGCTGGCGATCGAGATGGGCGCGGACGCCACCGACGTTGGCAAGACGATCCACCCGCATCCCACGCTCGGCGAGTCGGTCGGCATGGCGGCCGAGCTCTACGAGGGCGTGTGTACCGACCTCCCGCCGACGAGGAAGAAATGACCCAGGACGAGCTGAAGCAGGCGGTGGCGCGCGAGGCGCTCAAGCAGGTGGTCGAGGACGCGGTGGTCGGCGTGGGCTCGGGCTCGACGGTCAACTTCTTCATCGATGCGCTCGCCGGGATCAAGGGACGCATCGACGGCGCGGTGGCGGCGTCGGAGGCGAGCGCGGAGCGCCTGAAGCGCCACGGCATTCGCGTGTTCGATCTGAACAGCGTGAACGAGCTGCCGGTCTACTTCGACGGCGCCGACGAGGTGAACGAGCACCTGTACATGATCAAGGGGGGCGGCGGAGCGCTCACGCGCGAAAAGATCATCGCAGCGGTGGCGAAGCGCTTCGTGTGCATGTGCGACGCCTCGAAGTGGGTCTCCGTGCTGGGCAAGTTTCCGCTGCCGCTGGAGGTCATCCCGATGGCGCGCGGCTACGTCGGCCGACGGCTGCTCGCTCTGGGCGGCAAGCCCGAGCTGCGCGAGAACACCCGCACCGACAACGGCAACCTGATCATCGACTGCTACGGGCTCGCGATCGTCGATCCGCCGGCGCTCGAGGCCGAGCTGAACAACATCGCCGGCGTGGTCACGAACGGCATCTTCGCCCGCCGCCCCGCCGACCTGCTGCTCCTCGGGGCGGCCGAGGGCGTGCGCACGCTGCGCGCAAAGACCCTGTAAGGCAGGTCACACGATTGTCATGCGGCTTATGCTAAGCTGCTGTGGCCGCTGGTAAATTGCCAAGATGCCGGAACATACCTCGAAACAATTCGACGCCGAGCTGGAAAGCGTGCGCTCGCGCGTGCTGCACATGGGCGGCCTGGTCGAGGAGCAGATCGTTCGCGCCATGGACGCGCTGCGTTCCGGCGACATGGCGGAGATCGACAAGGTGATCGAGGACGATCACCGCGTGAACGCGCTCGAGGTGGAGCTGGACGAGTCCTGCAGCCACATCATCGCGCGACGCCAGCCGGCGGCCGGCGACCTGCGCCTGCTGATCACGGTCATCAAGACGATCACAGATCTCGAGCGCATAGGCGACGAGGCCGAGAAGATCGCGCGCATGGCCAAGCTCATCCACGGCGCCGGGCGGCAGTACATGCCGCGCATGGACCTGGCGCATGTCGCCGACCGTGCGCTCGCGATGCTGCGTCAGTCGCTCGACGCCTTCGCGCGGCTCGATATCGGCGAGGCGATGCGGGTGGTCAAGCAGGACGAGGCGGTGGACGACGAGTTCCGCGCCATCATGCGCCAGCTGATCACCTTCATGATGGAGGACCCGCGCACCATTACCCGGTCGCTGGAGATCCTGTTCATCGCCAAGGCGATCGAGCGCATCGGCGACCACTCCAAGAACATGGCCGAGTACGTCGTCTACATGGTCAAGGGCCGCGACGTGCGGCACGTTTCCATCGACGAGGTGGAAAAGGAAATTCTGGAGTCGCCGCGCTAGCTTACTTGGGCGGCGGCACGTAGCCCGACGCGACGTCGGCGCCTTCCCCGAAGAAGTGCTTCTCCATCTGCTCGGCGAGATACTTGCGCGCCCGCGGATCGGCCAGGTTCAGCCGGTTCTCGTTCACCAGCATCGTCTGGTGGCGCAGCCACTGCTGCCACGCTTCCTTGGAGACGTGCTCGTAGATGCGCTTGCCGAGCTCGCCCGGGTAGGGCGGAAACTCCAGCCCTTCGGCTTCGCGGCCGAGCTTGACGCATTTGACCATCCTTGCCATGGGAACTCCGTCCGGTAGCCGAGCGGCGATTATATTCGCTTCACGAACACCTTAGAGCCGCGCTTCCAGTTGTAGAGCGCGCGGCGCTCGTTGGGCAGCGCCGACACGTCGGCAGCGACGAATCCCTGGTCCAGGAACCAGTGCGCGGCGCGCGTGGTGAGCGCGAACAGCTTGCGAATGCGCAGCGCCTTGGCGCGCTCCTCGCAGGCCTGCAGCAGCAGCTCGCCGAAGCCCGCGTCGCGGCACTCGGGCGCCACCGCCAGGCAGGCGAACTCGGCGCTCTTCGCGTCCGGGTAGGGATACAGCGCCGCACAGCCGAGCAGCACGCCGTCGTGCTCGATCACCTGGAAATTGCCGATCTCGCGCTCGAGCAGCTCGCGGTTGCGCTTGACCAGCGTGCCGTCGGCCTCGAGCGGCTCGATCAACGAGATGATCGAGCCGACGTCCTCCAGGCGCGCGGGACGCAGCTGCTGCACCGGGTCCGCGGTGATCATGGTGCCGACGCCGGAATGCGTAAACAGCTCGAGCAGCACCGCTCCCGGGGTGCGCCGCGCGACCAGGTGCGCGCGCCCGACGCCGCCGGCGAGCGCCCGCAGCGCGTGCTCGAGCGCGCGTCCCGCCGGACTGCCGAGATCGCCCTTCTTGAGCAGCGCCTGCGCCTCGCGCGCGGTGAGCTCGGCGAGCACCTCGCCCTTGCGGTCGGACGGCAAGCGGTCGGTGAACACGAGCAGCTTGTCGGCCTTGAGCGCTACGGCGACGCTCTCGGCGACGTCTTCCCAGGTGAGGTTGAATACCTCGCCGGTTGGCGAATAGCCGATGTTCGGCACCAGCACCAGGTCGCCGTCTTCCAGGCGGCGAGCGATGGCTGCCGCGTCGACCTTGCGCACCGCCCCGGTGAACTGGAAGTCCACGCCGTCCAGCACGCCGATCGGCCGCGCGGTGATGAAGTTGCCCGAAGCGGCGCGGATGCGCGCGCCCGCCATCGGCGAGTTGGGCAGGCCCTGCGACAGCAGCGCCTCCATCTCGACGCGCATCACCCCCGCGGCGTGCTTGACCGCGACCAGCGCGGCCTCGTCGGTGATGCGCAGGCCCTTCGCGTAGTGCGAGCGCTGGCCCTTCGCCTTGAGCTCGGCCTCGATCTGCGGGCGCGCCCCGTGCACCAGCACCAGGCGGATACCGAGCGCGGCGAGCAGGTTGACGTCGTGCACGAACTGCGCGAAGCGCGTGCGCTCGGCGAGCAACTCGCCGCCGAAGGCGATGACGAAGGTGCGTCCGCGGAACGCATGCACGTAGGGTGCGGCCTGGCGGAACCAGCGAACGAAGGCTTCGGGGTTGAGCGGTGTCGACATGCGGTCCCTGAGTTCTTGCGGTTTTTCGAAATTCTATGCCAGAGCGCGGCTAAAACTCTCCGGCGAGCGCGGCGAGCGCCGCAAGCGCCGCCGGCGCGGCGGTCTCCGTGCGCAGCACGCGCGCGCCGAGACGAACGGCGAGAAAGCCGGCGCGTGCGAGCGATGCCTCCTCGGCGGCGTCGAAGCCCGATTCCGGCCCGATTGCGAGCGTGATCGGGCCGGAACCGTGCCCCGCCGCGGCACTGAGGGACGTCTGGGCGTCGGGCGCGAGCAGCAGGCGCAGCGCGCCCGAGGGATTGCGGCAGTACTCGGCAAGCGGCACGGGGGCCAGCACGGCGGGAACGCGGTTGCGTCCGCACTGCTCGCAGGCGGCGATCGCCACGCGGCGCCAGTGCTCGACCCGCGCGTCCGCGCGCGCGCCGGCGATGCGCACCACCGACTTGCGCGCGAGCACCGGCTGGATCGCCGCGACCCCGAGCTCGGTCGTCTTCTGCACCGTGAGGTCCATGCGCTCGCCAGCCGACACGCCCTGCACCAGCGTGACCTGCAGCCGCGCCTCGCGCTCGACATCGTGCCAGGCGTCCACCGCCGCCGCGGCGCCGCGCGCGAGGGTCGCTTGCCATTCCCCGCCGCGGCCGTCGAAC